>CAYJTI010000108.1:0-5001 GCA_964373135.1 uncultured bacterium
GCAATGGCGCCCGTGGCGGCTGCCGTCACCCCTTTCACAAACGCATTGAGCCGGGGGTCTTTTGCATGTTTCTTGAACCAACCGCTCGGAATCACGACGAAAAGGTAAACCGGAAGAAAAACGCCAATCGCAGCGAGCGTCGCCCCCCAAGGTCCTCGGACCAGGTAACCGATAAAGGCGACGGTAATCACCACGGGTCCCGGCGTAATCATCGCCACCGCCACCGCGTCCATAAATTGACGCTCCGTGAGCCAGTGGTAATCCCTCACCACCCCTCCATAAAGAAAAGGGACGATGGCAAGTCCGCTTCCAAAGACCATCGCCCCCGCCTTACCGAAAAATGCGAGAACCCGAAGCGCCGTGGCCGGAACCATCTCGACAGCGGCCGTTCCTGCCTCGCGAGCGAGCCAAGGAAAGAGGGTCAAAAGAGGAAGCTGACTCGGCCGTTTCATGGGCCACGTCTTGATTCCCATGTAAATAAACCCTGAAGCGATAAAAAGAATTGCAATTTCTGCGGCGGTAATCGCGGTGACAACGGCCAAGAGAAGAAAAATTCCCCACAGTGCGAAATCTTTCTCGAGCGTGAGCTTCGTAAGCTTGTGGGCCGAGCGGACAATGATTCCAATCACGGCGGCGCCGATGCCGTAAAAGAGGGCCTGCATCCAGGCGAGTCCGCCGTAGCGGACATAGGCCCACGAGATGGCAAGAACCATTACGAACGAAGGAAGAATGAAAGCCAGCGCAACCAGGGTGGCGCCGGGAAGGCCGGCCTTGACATACCCCAAATACATCGCAAGTTGGGCGGCCAAAGGGCCGGGGGCAAGCTGGGCGAGCGCTAAGCCGTCGAGGTAATCTTCCCTCAAGACCCAGCGGCGTTTGTCGACCAAGTCCTGCTGCATGTGGCCGGCGAGTGCAATCGGCCCGCCGAAACCAAATGTCCCGAGCCAGAGGAAGTAGCCCAGAAATTCACCGAGCGTGCAGGGGACAGGGGTCTCGCGCTCAGACGGCATTCGGCGGCGATTCAGATTTAAGGAGGCAGCACTTTTTGTATTTCTTTTTGCTGCCGCAGGGGCACGGGTCGTTTCGCCCCACCTTGGTCTGGGCATGATACGGTTCGACTTTAGCGGCGGGGGCTTTCTCCCGCTCGGTCTCTTTCGCCGCAGGCGGAGTCGTGGGAGGGAGTGCGGCTTTTCCCTTCCCCTTCGAATAGAAAAGTCGTTTGGTAAAACGGGTCTTTTCGGCGCGAAGCTGGATCTGCTCCTTTTGCCGGTTGTCGATTAACTTCATGGTCGGCCTCCTCGACTAATCATAGCAGATGGGCCATCGATTTTTCTCGCCCGATGGCTCCAGACGACAGTCGTCGATCCGATGGCGGCCAGCACCACGCAGACGACGCCCATCAGGAAAACGACGCCCATCGTCGTCCCTTTGCTAAGGGCCGAGTTCGGGTCTCCGAAGCAAACTGAACAGGCAAGCATCACATTTCTAACCACGGTACCGGTTCTGCCGAACCGGTTCTCCAGGGGACACTTTACAAATTTGTAAACTGTCCCCGGGAGAACCGGTACCTTACAGGCCCGCCTTCTTCATTTTAGACAGGAACCAGAAAAGGTAAACGAGAAGTAACCCGCCCGCCACAAAAGACGCGACCCCCAACACAAAGTAAATCCCCTTTCCCGAGGCCGGATAATCCCGGACGCCCCAAAATCCAAACCCTGCCATGAGCGCTGTCGCGAGCAGGACGAAACAGACATGAACCACTTTCAGCGACATTTTTTCAAACCGAATACGACGGAAGAAGGAGAAGCGCAAGAAAGAAAATAAAAGTGAAGGCCAGCACCCAAAAGATGACTTGCTTCTCCGAAATCAGGTGCATAAAGAAGCCGGCCACAAGCGACCCCTTCACCACGGCAATGGCGAGGGCCACGAGAACCGCCTGAGTCCAAGGGAGGTCCAGATAGCTCACGGTCACCGTCACGACCGTGAGAAAGGCGAGCGCGACAAAAACGCAAAGGTAAACCTTCACGTGCTGTTTGACTTCCGCGTGCTCCATCATCATAAAAGGTACAAAACCGGAAAAAGAAAAATCCAGACCAAATCCACAAAGTGCCAGTAAAGCCCGGCGCATTCAACCCGCCCGGCGAATTGCTCCGGCTCGCCCTTCCAGAGCGCGCTTCCCGGAAAAAGAAAATAAAGATTGACCAAAACCCCGACCAAAACGTGAAGGCCGTGAAGCCCCGTCAGCGTGAAGTAGATCCCATAAAAAATATCCGTGCTCGGATAATGATGGTGCGAAAACTTCGCGCCGTATTCGAAGGCCTTCACCACCAGGAAGGTCAACCCCAAGAGAATCGTTGAGCCCATGTAGAAACAAAAAGAAAAGTGGACAGGCAACGCAGGCGTCCCAGAAGCGTTGCCTGTCACCTTTTCTTGCTTCATCATCAACGAGGCCCACGACATCACCATCGTGACGCTCGAGGTAATGAGCACCAGCGTATTAAAAGTCGCCAGCGGGACATTGAGAACCGTCGACCCCTCCGGCCAGCTCGCGGCCCCCGTCCTGAGAAGGACGTAGGCCGAGAAAAGCCCCCCGAAAAGCATGACTTCAGAGGCGAGGAAACACCACGTGCCGAGTTTGGCATTGGTGACGCCTGTCACGGGATGCGGCTTTGAAATAAACCGAATTAAAGAGCTCATTGCCTGTCCCCTAAAAGGTGCCTGTCCCCTTTGGTCATTTCTCCCATTGCGGATAAAAATCGTCTTCGCGCCCGGGGACGCTGTATTCGTAAGGGCCCCGGTGAACTTCGGGAAGATGGACAAAATTTCCGTGGGGCGGCGGAGAGGGGGCCGACCATTCCAGGGTCGTCGCCTCCCACGGATTTTCACTCCCCCTCTTTCCCCAAAAAAGGGTCCCGAAGAAATTCAAAATAAAGGGAAGCTGGGCCACGGCCAAGGCCCACGCGCAATAAGAAATGAAGACATTCAAGGGCTGTGTCGGCTGGGCGTGCGCATACTGGGTCTGGTCCCAGAGGCGGCGGGAGACGCCGGCCAAGCCCATCAAAAGCATCGGGAAAAAAATTCCATTCATCAAAATAAAAGAGGGCCAAAAGTGAATCTTTCCGAGACGCTCCGACATTTTTCGGCCGGTCACTTTTGGGAACCAGTGGTAGATCCCGGCAAAAAGGGCGAAGATCGTCCCAGGCGCCACGATGTAGTGGAAATGCCCAATCACGTAATAGGTATCGTGGAGATGGATGTCGGCCGCCGCCAGGCCGAGCGGGAGCCCCGTCAATCCCCCGAGGCCAAACATCGGGAGGAAGGCCAGCGCAAAAAGCATCGGCGTGTTGAACCGAATTGAACCGCCCCAGAGACTCAAGGCCAGCGCCGTCAGAATAATCACCGACGGAATCGAAATAATCATCGTCGTCGTTTGAAAAAAGGCGCTCATCTTCGTTCCCATACTCGTGAGGAACATATGATGCGCCCAGACGATAAACGACATAAAGCCGAGGAAAATCACCGAGTAGACCATCCCCTTGTAGCCATAAATCGGCTTGCGGGTGTTCGCGGCAATCACCTCGGCCACAATCCCCATCGCCGGGAGAATGAGAACATAAACCTCAGGGTGGGCAAGGAACCAAAAGAGGTGCTGCCACAAAAGGGGATTCCCTCCCCCGCTCCGTTCCAAAACCTTTCCGGCCACCACGAGTCCGGAGGGAAGGAAAAAACTTGTCCCGGCGACCCGGTCCATCAGCTGGAGAACCGCTGCGGCCTCAAGCGGAGGAAACGCCAGGAGAAGAAGGAAAGAGGTAATGAACTGGGCCCAGACAAAGAAGGGAAGGCGAAAGAAGGAAAGCCCATCGGCCCGGAGCTGGATAATCGTCGTAATGAAATTGATGGAACCCAGGAGGGAGGAGGTGATGAGAAAAACCATTCCGAGAAGCCATAGCGTCTGCCCCACCGGCTCAATCACGGCGAGCGGCGCATACGAGGTCCATCCCGAGCGCGCGGCCCCGCCCGGGACGAAGAAGCTTGCAAACATCACCACGCCGCCGACGAAATAACTCCAGTAACTCACTGCGTTGAGCTTCGGGAAGGCCATATCCGGCGCCCCAATCTGAAGCGGCACGACAAAGTTCCCGAAACCCCCCACCGCCAGCGGCACGACCCCCAGGAAAATCATAATCGTCCCGTGCATCGCCCCGAGCTGATTGTAAAATTCGGGGAGCATGATGCCGGCAATCATCTGGGTGTCGTTGAAAATTTTGGCCATCCCCTCAGGGAGAGGCTTTCCCGGAAAAGCGAGCTGCCAGCGCATCAACATCATCAAGGTGAATCCGAACAAAAGGAAAACGAGACCGGTGAGCGCATACTGGACGCCAATGACCTTGTGGTCGGTCGAGAAGATATATTTCCGCCAGAAAGGAAGTCTATGAGATTCGTGTTTCATCGCACCCCTTCGGTCACACTAGGTACATATCGTAGAGCACACTTAAGTGTGCCCTACGATATTTTCTACGATATTTTCAGTCGGGGCTGCCGCCCCTAACTTTGCCTGAACTTCGTCGTTCATCCACTTCTCAAATTCCTCCGGCCTCTCAATCGTGAGGAAGCCCCGCATCCGGTAATGGCCGAGGCCGCAGAGCTGGGCGCAGGCGATTTCGAAATTACCCGTGTGCTTCGCCTCAAACCAAACCGAGACCTCCTGCCCCGGAATTGTATCCTGCTTCACACGCATCACCGGAAGCGAAAAACTATGGATGACATCTTTCGAAGAAAGGTGGGTAATCACCGGCCGGCCGACGGGAATATGCAATTGGTTAATCGTTGTCACATCATCCGCCCCGGCCGGGTCTTCCAGATCGAGCCCCACAGGATTGGCGGCGGTCACCCATTCGGGTTTCGTCCGCCCGAAGCGGCCATCCGGCCCGGGATAATGCAGGTTCCAGGCAAATTGTTCGGCCACCACGCGCACCTGTAAGGCCTCTTGAGGAAGATCGG
>CAYJTI010000109.1:0-4945 GCA_964373135.1 uncultured bacterium
AAGGGAAACCAGGACGACATTCAGGAGTCCCAGCGCGATATTCCGGGCACCGTGCTCAATCCTCCGCTCGCGCCCGGGAAAAAGGGGAAAGAGCGACTCCAAGGAGAAAATCAAAGCCAGAGCGATAACCTCAACAACAGCCTTCATGGGGTACCGGTTCTGCCGAACCGGTTCTCGTGGAACCGGTTCTTGGTACCGGTTCTGCCGAACCGGTTCTCCAGGGGACAGTTTCGCGGGGGAAAGTGTCCCCCACAGAACCGGTTCGCCGGAACCGGTACGGCGTATTGGAACCTATTCCGGTTCGATGATTCCGGATTCGAGCCAGCGGTATTTTCCTTTGAGGGTCTCTTGGGCGATGTCATAGGTAAAACGGTCGTGATTCCGGAAGAGCCGGCTGAAGTCCCTTTCAATTCGTGCCCGTGCCTGGCGCGAGAAGAGGTCGGCGAGCTCAACGGGACTCGTGTCATCCGGGTTCTTCGACCTCATTCGAAGGACCCGGGAACAGGTGGCCGCCATCGCGAAAAGGTCGGTCCCGATATTCACCAGGCGCGTCAAAAGCTGCTGTCTTTGTTCGAGGCCTTCTTGATAAATTGCCATCGCAAGGAAAAGATTCCGTGCCAGCCGATGCGCTGCCTTTTCGGCATACCGGACGTGAGGCTCAAGCGCTTCTGGAATTAAATCCTCTCGTGGGCCTCTCGTGAAATAAAGCCATTGGCGTGGATACCAGAGCGCATAGTGCTTGAAGGCCCCGAGCGCTAATTGAACCCTTTCGTCCAATGGTTTCTTCGGGTCGAGGAGAGCGAGAATCCGCCGGAGGTGGGGGTCGAGCGCCTCCCGGGCAATAAAAAGACGCATAATTTGGCTCGTCCCTTCAATAATGGTATTGATTCGCGCATCGCGCATCATCCTTTCTACCGGCCACCCTTTCTCCCCTCGTGCCTTCAGAGACGCCGCCGTCTCATAGCCCCGGCCCCCTCGAATCTGAATCGTCCCATCCACAATGCGCAAGCTCGCCTCCGTGCAAAAAAGTTTCGCCATTGCCGCCTCGAGGCGGATATCCGTTTGTTTCGAGTCGACCATCGCCGCCACCATCAAATGGAGGGATTCCATCGCAAAGGTGGTGGCGGCAATCCCCGCAATCTTCGCTGCGATGGCCTCATGTTTTCCAATCGGACCGCCCCACTGCACCCTCTCGTCCGACCAGCGCCGAGCCACATTCAAGCACCACTTGGCTCCCCCTGTGACCGCAGCGGGCATCGTCAGCCGGCCGGTATTTAAGGTGATTAAGGCGAGCTTTAATCCGTGGCCTTCCTTCCAAAGCATATTTTCCCGGGGGACCTTCACATTTTTGAACCGGAGGAGCCCATTTTGGATTCCATGGAGCCCCATAAACTGGCACCGGTGGACCATCTCGACCCCCGGCCACTCTCTCTCCACGATGAAGGCCGTAATCTGCTTGCGCTCCCGGCCGTTGACGACTTTCGGCGGAGTCTGCGCCATCACCACCATGACATTGGCCACCGGGCCATTCGTGCACCAGAGCTTCTCTCCGTTGAGAACGTAATAGGCGCCGCCCTCCACGGGCGCGGCCTGGGTCTTCATTTGGGCCGGGTCCGAGCCCACATCCGGTTCCGTCAGGGCGAAGGCGGAAATTTCTCCTTTTCGAAAACGGGGGAGGTATTTTTTCTTCTGCTTCTCGGTCCCAAAAAGTATCAGAGGCTGGGGCACCCCAATGCTTTGGTGCGCCGAGAGCCAGACGCTCGTGGAAGCGCAGTAGCTCGCCACAAGCTGCATCACCCGGTGGTAATTCACCTGGGAAAGGCCCAAGCCGCCGAATTCTTTAGGAATCTTAAGGGCAAAGCAGCCCAGATCGGCCAGGGCCTTGATGGCCTGCGCCGGAATTTGACCGGTTCGGTCGACTTCTTCCGGGTCGATCTGCTCTTGGAGGACTTTCTTCACCCGGACAATGAATTCGTCGCCGATTTTCCGGTCTTCTTCGCTTTGCTCCGGGAAGGGAATGACAAGGTCCCACCTGAGCTGGCCTTGGAAGAGCTCGGCCACGAAGCTCGGGTGAACCCACGCCTTCTCCCGGGCCTCTTCGGCCATCTCAAGAGCTTTGAGTTTCTCTTCGTCAATTTTAACGTGCCCGGTTATTTCCATAGGAGGCGGCCACGGCCGTTGGTACTTTTAACCCCCTCACCCTCCCCTCTCCCCCTCCGGGGGAGAGGGTTACGGGTGAGGAGGTAAACGGTCAAGAACTTGTCAAACGGCACATCAGAAAGGATACACCTTTCTCCTCATTATCGTCAAAAGGGAGTTTAACTTTCCCGTCAAATCGGATAACATCTTGCCCCTATGAAGATTATCGGAGTCATCCCCGCTCGATTGGATTCCCAGCGCCTCCCTCGAAAGGTCCTGTGTGAAATCAAAGGAAAGCTTCTCGTAGAAAGGGTCTACGAGGGGGCCGCCAACTGCCGCTCCCTCACCGAGCTCTGGGTGGCCACCGATTCGGAGGAAGTGCTTGAGGCCTGTAAGAAGAGGAAAATCCCGGCCTTAATGACTTCAGCCGGCCATCTTTCGGGGACCGACCGGATTCACGAGGTGGCCGAGAAAAAGGAGGCGGACGTTTATGTCAATATCCAGGGAGATGAACCGCTCGTTCGCCCCGAACATCTTGAAGCACTGGTGGCCCCCTTCTCTTCGATGAAAGGAGTCTGGGTTTCAACGCTAAAGACCAAAATCTCTGCCCAAGCCGCACAAAATCCAAACGTCGTCAAAGTCGCCACGGACCGGAAAGGGTGGGCGCTTTACTTTTCCCGCTCGGCCATTCCTTTTGACCGGGACGGCTCGAAATCGTCCCCGGTCTACAAACATCTCGGCTTCTACGCTTACACGCCTGAGGCCCTCGCAAAGTTTCATGCGCTCCCCCCGTGCCCCCTTGAGCTCACCGAAAAATTGGAGCAGCTCCGCTTCCTCGAAAACCAGATTCCCATCTTCGTCGCTGACACGCCCTTTGACACGGTCGGGGTCGATACGGAAGAAGACTTAAGGCGGGTTTCGGAGCTTTTAAAAGTCTAATACGCCGTTTGACAAATTCTTACCCGGTTTCAACCCCCTCACCCTCCCCTCTCCCCCTCTGGGGGAGAGGGTTACGGGTGAGAAGGAAGTCCATCCCTTCGTGCGGAACATCTTGGAGGGCAATCACCATTGCGCCGGCAATCTTAGGGGTTACGGCGCGGGTCTTCAAGGAGGAGATAAACCTCTGTCTCCGTCGCGCCGAATTCCTCCGCAATGGCAATCATCTCCCGGCACTCCTCATACGCCTCCTGAAGGAGCGCCTCCTTCAGCGCAAGAAGCGCAGAGAGTCTCACGGGGTGTTTCCCCCGCTTCCTCCAGCCGAGCTGGATGGGGTTGAAGGGCGCGGGGCCGGTTTGTGCTATGTTGTTGGCCATTGCCTTTACCTCCTTATCGTCATCAATCCGAACAAAATAAAAAGCCCATTACCGTTTTTCTTCGGTAATGGGCTTTGGAATTTTCTGGATGAATTCGCGTTAAAGAATTACCGGGCGACGCTCCTCCTTCCCATTACCGGAGCCCTCAGGCAGGCCTTGAGGGTGACAGGATAGGACACAGACCGGTCCCATCCCATCGCATGCGTAATGGGCATTCTCTTAAAGTCAAAACGATTCAGCGTTTCGTTCGGTGCCTGCATAAACGAGAAGGATTGTATCAGAAAAACCGGTTAAAGAGGTAACCCAAAATCAGGATTTGAGGGACCCCAACCGCAATCATCCAGAGGGCCGTCTTTCGGCCGAGATTCGACCAGACGAGGCCGATTTCCGTGTAATCCGTGATGACGCCTGCGGTTAGGAATACGAAGCTATTTCCAAAGGCGCCGGTCTGGCGGTAAATTTCAAAAGCGAGGGGGGCGGTCCCTTCCGAACAAACCTCGAGAATCGTCGCCACGGCAAGGGTCAGCACGAGGCCGATGAAATCAGGCCCGAGATAGCTCCGGAAAAGATGCTCAGGAATATAAGCCTGAGCGAGGCTCGCTAACACCACGCCAAAGGTCACCCATCCCAAAACCATCTCGGCGAGTTCAACGGTCCCACGGCCGACTTGGACGAGGTCGGCTTTGAATTGCTGGGGGGTCCACCGATAACTTCGAATCCTTCGCCTAAGGTCCGCTTGGATTTTAAAGGAGGGGTCGAAGGCGGCGGTCTGCTTGTTTTTTTCAATCCACCCCTTCTGCTCAAGCCGCTGGAAAATCAGGCCGGTGGTCAGGGCGACGGCGAGTGCGGCCAGAACAATCAAGAATCCTTTCCCGCCAAAAAGCCCGAGCAAAAGGAGGGTCACCGGCAAACTTGACCAAGGACTCGCCAAAAGAAAGCTGATGACCGCCGGACCCGAGGCCCCCTTCTTATGGAGTTCCATCGAAAGGGCAAGGATTCCGTGACTGCAGGCGCTGGCGAGGAGTCCGAGCCCCGTGGCGTAAAGAACGGTCCGCTTCCTCCGTTGGGCCAGGAGCCTTGAAATGTATTCCCGAGGGACATAGCGCTCGATGAGTCCCCCCAATAAAAGCCCCACTCCAACGGCCCATCCAATCTTTTGAACATAATCCCAGAAGGCGCCCGCAAACGGTCGAAGCGGCAGAATCCCTAACGAGACGATTCCGAAGAGAACCGAGCCGCCGACCACCCACCAGACTCTCTTCCGGTGCCAGGGTTTTGGCTCGCAACAGGCATGGGTCACGTGGGTAGACATGGTAATTGGCTTATTATATTATCAATTGTGATTCGGGTCGAAGCCCCAAAGTTTCGTTGGTTATTTACCCTCCTTTTCTTCTTCGTCCTCTGGGTCATTGTCGTGATTCCCTTCCTTTTCTTCCGTGGCCAAACGGTTCCTCCTTTTGAAATCCAAAATTTCAGGGGGCAAGTGCAGCTTC
>CAYJTI010000110.1:0-4941 GCA_964373135.1 uncultured bacterium
CTCAAATCGTCCGCCTCTACAACCAGATGGCCGAGCCGAAATATATCATCACCATGGGGGCCTGCTCCATTGCGGGCGGGCCTTTCATCGACGGCTACAATGTCCTCAAAGGAATCGACCGTTACCTCCCGGTGGACGTCCACCTCCCGGGATGCCCGCCCCGGCCCGAAGCGCTTCTCTGGGGCCTCACCACGCTTCAGAAAAAAATCGACAACCAGGAGATTGAAAAGACCGAGTGGTATCAAAAAGGGCTGAAGCGGGAGTTTCCGGTGCCGGAATTCGGGCCGAAAGGTTTGATTCCCAAATTTAATCCCGAGCTCTGGCGGCCCGAAACCGCAAGCCACCGCCGTGAGCGCTACGGCGACCCGGTCCTGATTGGAAAAAAGACGGCGGCCCCGAAATTCGAAACCTTCGGTGACACCTCAGTGAAGGTAGGGATGGTATGAGCTCCGTGGAAATCAAAACAAGACTGGAAAAAGAATTTCCGGGAATCCAGATTCAGATTGTCAATGACGGTTTGGTTGTGAAACCAGAAGACCTGCTCCGGGCGGCCAAGTTCCTCAAAGAGTCCGAAGAATTCAAAATGAATTATCTCTCCTCCGTCACGGCCGTCGATTATCTTGATTTCCTCGAATCGGTTTATCACCTTTACTCCGTCGACAAAAGAACGGGGCCCGTCGTTCTCAAAGTCCGCGTCCCACGCGACAACCCCCACATTCCTTCTCTCGTCCCTGTCTTCCGGGGTGCGGAATTTCAGGAGCGTGAGGCCTACGACATGATGGGAATCACTTACGAGGACCATCCCGACCTCCGGCGAATCTTCATGTGGGAGGGCTTTGAGGGCTTTCCCCTTCGGAAGGATTACATTCCGGAAGACGAAGACGTCCTCGAATGGGAAGATGTGGAGTGGCTTGAAGCGCACAACGTCAAGGTCCCCGAGGAATACAAGGCCTTCGCTCAGGAATTAAAGGCGGCGGGAAAAGAGGCCCGTGCCGAACGCCCCAAGCCGGCAGCCGAACCGCAATGACGACCGCCGCTGCCGAAAAAACATTTCAGGCCTACGACCCGATTCTCCACGACACGGAGACGCTTGAGGTGAACCTCGGGCCCCAGCACCCAAGCACGCACGGAGTCTTCCGAATGAATGCGAGGCTCGAGGGGGAAAAGGTTGTCTCGCTGAAGCCCGTCATGGGCTACCTTCACCGGAATCACGAACAGATTGCGGAGAATATGTCCTACTTGGGCTCCATGCCTTACACGGACCGCCTCGATTACTTCAATTCGATGTCGAATAATTTCGGCTTCGCCCTTGCGGTCGAACGGCTCGCCAAGATTGAAGTCCCGGAGCGGGCCGAATACCTCCGGGTCCTTATGGCCGAGCTCACCCGTCTGGTGAATCACGTCTCGGTCATCGGCTTTCTCTTGAATGACCTCGGCGCTTTCTTCACCCCAATTCTCTATGCCTTCCGGGAGCGGGAGAAAATTCTCGACCTCTTCGAAGAGGTGGCCGGCTCCCGGATGATGTGCAATTATTTCCGCTTCGGCGGCCTGAAGCGCGACCTTCCGCCGGGCGTCCTCGAACGCGTTAAGAAAATTGTCTCGGAATTCCCGCGATTTCTGGATGAATTCGAAGCCCTCCTCACAAAAAATGAAATCCTCTGCATGCGCTGCCAAAATGTCGGCGTCCTCCCCTATGACCTCGCCTTGAACGCGAGCATCACGGGGCCGATGGCCAGGGCCTCGGGGGTCAATTACGACCTCCGCAAAGTCGACGGGTATTCCATTTACAACCGGTTTAACTTCAGGGTCCCGCTCGGCAAAGTCGGGGATGTCTATGACCGTTACCTGATTCGCATCCTCGAAATGCGGGAAAGTGTCAAAATCCTCGAGCAGTGCGTGAAAGATATTCCAGAAGGGCCGGTGATAAATCCAAAATTCGCGGCGCTCGCGAAGGCGCCGAGAAATTTCAAGCCGCCCAAAGGAGAAGCTTACGGCCGCGTCGAGGCGCCGAAAGGAGAGCTCGGATTTTATCTCGTCTCGGACGGCACCCCTCAGCCGTGGCGCTACCACGTCCGTGCCCCGAGCTTGATAAACTTGACGGTGCTTGAGGACTTATGTATCGGTCATAAGGTCGCCGATGCCATTATTATTTTGGGAAGTATCGACATTGTCTTAGGCGAGGTGGACCATTGAGGTGGGGTCATGAGGTGGGGTCACGTCTTGACATTTGACATCGTCAAATGTCAAGGTCTGACCCCAAGAGGTCTTCTATGCTAGGTGTTTTGCGGGGAATGGGGGTGACGCTCAAAAATTTCGTGGCGAGTTACTTTTTGCCCCGCCGCCCCAATTCCCTCGATACCAGCGGAATGGTCACGCTCCAGTATCCCGAAGAAAAACTTCCGGAAAAGGAGCGCTTCCGGAATTTTCCCTTTCTCATTTACGACGAGACGCCTGAGAATCTCCGCTGCGTCGCCTGCGACATCTGCGCCAAAGAGTGCCCGCCCAAATGCATCTACATCGTCCGAGACACCGACGCCCAGGGCCGCCCCCTCAAACGGCCCAAGGTCTTCGACATCGACTTTACGGTCTGCATGAATTGCGGCATCTGCGAAGAGTCCTGCCCCTTTGACGCCATTTTTATGGACCATGAATTTGAAATCGCAGGTCCCGAGCGCCAAAAAACCCTGGTTTACCATCAGGACGAACTTCTCAAACCCACGTCCCATTTTGCAAAAATCAGGCCGACCGATTACGCCGAGATTGAAGAGCGCCGGCGGAAGGAGGCCGAGAAAAAGAGGGCCGCCCAGGCGCAAGCACCTCCGCCCCCCCAACCCCCAACCCCGCCGCCGCAATCCTAATGGACCAGTTCTTCGTCAATGTTAAAAAGGGGCTGCTCGATTTCTTTTCCCTCTTTCTTCCGGACTGGGCGGTCATCCTCTTTTCCATTTTCATTTCCATCGGCGCGATTGCGGTGCTCGGCCCTTTGACGATGATGTATCTCACCTGGTTCGAGAGAAAACTCATCGGCCGGATTCAGAATCGAATCGGCCCCAACCGGGTCGGAATCTTTGGCCTCCTTCAGCCCGTGGCCGATGGTGTCAAGATGCTCACCAAAGAAGACATTGTCCCGGCAGGGGCGGACCGCACGGTCCATTTCCTGGCGCCCATCGCCATTGTGGTGCCGGCCCTTCTTGTCTTTTCGGTCCTCCCCTTCGGCCGAAACATGGCGGCGGTGAATCTGAATATCGGTCTCCTCTTTTTTCTCGCCGTCTCGGCCACGACAACCATCGCCATCTTCATGGGAAGCTGGGCGTCCCGGAATAAATTTTCACTCTTGGGCGGCATGAGAGGTGTGGCGCAGCTTGTCTCTTACGAGGTCCCGATGGTTCTCTCGGTGGTTCCCGTTATCCTCGCCTCCGGGAGTCTCTCCACCGTCGACATTGTCGAAGCCCAAGCGGGCTGGAATGGGTTCAAGTGGTTCGCTTTCACGCCCTGGGGTTTTGTGGCCTTTGTCATCTTTTATCTCTGCGGGGTCGCCGAGTGCAATCGGACCCCCTTCGATATTCCCGAGGGAGAATCAGAAATCGTCGCCGGATTTCACACCGAATACAGCGGCATGAAATTCGCGCTCTGGTATATGGCCGAATTCATGAATGTCTTCACCGTCTCCGGCCTGACGGCGACGCTTTTTCTGGGAGGCTACCAAGGGCCGGGACTCCCCTCGTGGGCCTGGTTTTTTCTCAAGACTTACGCCCTTGTCTTTGTCATGATGTGGTTCCGGGGGACTCTTCCGAGACTTCGGGTGGACCAGTTGATGGGCGTGGCCTGGAAATTTCTTCTTCCCCTGACCATCATTAATCTTTTCGTGGCCGGCGTCTGGTTTTTCCTCCCGAGATCGGGCTGGAGGGTCGGGACGTCGGTCGGAGTCCTTCTGGTTTCATTCTGGATTCTTGTGCTCTTGAATCATCCGTATGTTCCTGAAAAACGCGTTTATCAATTTGCCGACCAATGACGCCGCTTCTTCTCGTCGCTAAAATCGGGCTCTATCTTCTGATGCTCGCAAGTGTCGTGGCGGCGGTCGGTGTCGTCACGTTCCGAAACATCTTCCATTCCGCGCTGGCTCTCGCCGTGACCCTTCTCGGGATTGCCGGAATTTATGTGGGGCTTGGGGCGGATTTCATTGCGGTCGTTCAGGTGCTTCTTTATGTGGGGGCTGTCATGACCCTCGTCCTCTTTGCCATCATGCTGACGCATCGAATCGGAGACCAAACCGTCCCGCAGGCGAACCGGCAGAGTATTCCGGCCGCCCTCACACTCTTAGTTTTCATCGGGCTCCTGGGCACTCTTTTCCTTAAAACAAAATGGCCGGCTCCGGCGCAGGCCGTGCCACGTATCGATACGCTCGCCCTTGCTCAGGCGCTCTTGGGGGAATACGTGTTGCCCTTTGAAGTGGTTTCAGTGGTCCTGATTGCCGCCTTAATCGGTGCAGTCGTGATTGCAAGGAAGGATGACTGAAGGCCCGCCATGTTAATTCCTTTGCAGCACCTTCTTATTTTTTCACTCCTTCTCTTTGCGGCGGGCGTCTACGGGTCGCTCGTCCGGCGGAATGTCGTCGGTATTTTGATTTCGATTGAACTCATTCTCAATGCGGTCAATGTCAACTTGATTGCCTTTTCCCGGACGCAGGCCCTGAGCCCGGAAATGGGGCAGGTCTTTGTCATCTTTGTGATTACGCTCGCAGCGGTCGGGGCGACCGTGGGCCTTGCCATTGTCCTCGCCCTTTACCGCATTCGAGGAACGATTTACACGGACGAAGTGAATTTACTCAAATGGTAACTCATGCCTCGTTCAACAAATTCGCGGCCGCTTTCCCCGGAACACCAAAAAAAAAAAAAAAAAAATAGTTTGGGGTGTTGTGGGTGGGGGTGGGGGGGGTTTTTT
>CAYJTI010000111.1:0-4896 GCA_964373135.1 uncultured bacterium
CGTTGTCTGTTTTATTTTTTTGTTTCTCGCACTGCTGCTTTTTTTTTTTTTTCCCGCCCCCCCCCCCCCCCCCGATTCTCGATGTCCCCTCACCCCTAACCCTCTCCCAAGGGGAGAGGGAAAAACTGCCAAAATCAAGCATGAACAAGCATGAAAGATAAATCGGCTTCGGGAAATATCGTCTTTCGGGTCTTAAATAATTCCCTCGCCTACACAGCCGGAGACTTCTTTTACCACCTGGTCAATTTCCTCGCCGCCATTCTCGTGGCCCGTTCGCTCTCAACCGAATCCTACGGCCAGTTCAGTTTCATCTTTGTCTTTCTCTCCTTTTTCGAAATTTTCGTGCAGTTCGGGTTGAGCGCCATTCTGACCCGCCAGCTCGCCCAAAATCGGGAGGGGGCGCCCCGAATTTTGGGGAATGCGATTCTGATTCAGCTCGCTCTGATTGCGGTCTCATTTCCCCTTGCCTTCGCCCTGATTCGGAGCCTCGGTTACCCGCTCACGGTCCAGCAGGGGGTCCTCTTGGCTTCGTTCCGTTTGTTTCTGACGCTGCGAACCGTTTACGAAACGATTTTCCGGGTCAACCTCCAGATGGTTTATCCGGCGCTCTGGAATGGAGTTCGTTCGCTCGCCAACTTGGCGCTGGTGGCGCTCGCCGCTTCCCTTCATCCCACAATTTTGATTTTTGTTCTCGCCTACGTAGTGAGCGGACTCGCCGGACTCCTTGGCCTCGCTCTTTTCTCTCGGCGATTTGTCTCCGTCGATTTTCGGCCGGACCGGGAATTAATCAAAAACCTGCTCAAGGAATCTGCACCGCTCGTGGCCGCCGGTTATCTCACGACTCTTTATTACCGGGTCGACGTTTTTATGCTTTCAATGATGAAAAGTTTTTCCGATGTGGGCTACTACAGCGTGGCGACCCGGCTGACGGAGACGCTCGATATCATTGCCGGCTCGCTCATGGTTTCCCTTTTTCCGCTCCTCTCTCGGGCGTTCAAGGAAGACCGCCAGGCCTTTCAGAGAATTTTCACGAAGGCGTTTCGGGTGCTCCTCCTGGCCGGACTTCCGATGGCGCTCGGAGGGAGCCTGGCCGCTCAGGACTTGGTCGTTTTATTTTTTGGCGAAACGTATGCCCGTTCCGGCCTCACGCTCACGATTCTTCTCTGGTACACCTTTTTCGGATTCTTTTCGACCCTTCTCGTCAACCTTTTGATTATTTGCGGGAAGCAGGTGCTGGATGCGTGGATTTCTTTGGGCCTGGTGGGAGCGAACGTGGGATTGAACCTTCTCCTGATTCCGCCTTACAGCTACAACGGGGCGGCGGTCTCGACGGTTTTAATTGAGATCTTTGGCACCACGGCGATGTTTCTCTATCTGGCGAAACAGCCGTCCATCCGTTTGCCTTTTCCCTCAAAAGAAATTGGGCCCGTCTTGAAGACGAACGCCATTTTTCTCGCTCTTTTGCTGGGACTCAAATTCGGTTTTCAGATGCCAATTTATCTTATTGTCCCAATTGGGGTTGTGACTTATGCGGCCCTTCTCCTTGGGATGAAATTCGTCTCGGTCGAGGACCTTAAAAATTACCTCGCTTACGGAAAACAGGCGCTTCCAAGGAGCTCCTTATGAATTCGAATCTTCCGGTTGAAGCGGTTCGGGAGAAGCTGAGCGAGTTTTACAAAACTTCCGAACCGTATGCCCGGCATCTGGCGGAGGAGGATGAGGCTTACTTTCGCCGTTACCTCTCTTTGATTGAACGTTACGGCGGCTCGTCGGAGTTCATTCTCGATGCGGGGTGCGGGACCGGCCTCTCGAGTTACCTCCTGAGTCAGAGAAAGCAAAGAGTCGTAGGCGTCGACCTCTCTGAACTTTTCTTGAAGCAGAAGAATCACTCAATCCCAAGGACGAATAGGGCGTTTGACAAATCCCCGGCCGACGTCCCCCTCACCCTTAACCTTCTCCCCCAGAGGGGGAGAGGGGAGGGTGGGGGGCTCTTATTGATGGCGGGTGACATTCTTGCCCTTCCGTTTCATGACGCGTCTTTCGACTTGGTCACATCTTATCTTGTGATTGAATTCTTGCCCGATGTGGAAAAGGGACTCGAGGAGATGACGCGGGTGCTTCGGAGGGGCGGAATCCTTATCGTGGTGGCCCCCAATCAGCTGAGCCCGATTTGGCCCTTTCGGGACTTTTTCCGAATGCTCTCGGGCGGCCCGCCCCGGCCGGTCTGGTGCGAAAATCCCTGGGCCGCGCTCCGGATGCTTGGGAGGAATCTTTATCTTTCAATCCGCAAAATAGCGGAGGGGAAGCCCCGCTTTCTCTATCGAGAGCCGGATTTGAGCTGTGACCGGGTGGTGGGGAAGGATAGCGACGCGGTCTATCTGGCGAATCCAATCGACCTGGTTAAATTTTTGAAAGCGAGGGGGTTTCAAATCTTAAAAATCGGCTCAGGGTCAAACGGGTTCGAACGTTCATTCCCCTTTTGGGCCGTGGCGGTGGAGGTTGTGGCTCGAAAAAATTAAGATGACACCCAAAGTCGTGGTGGGGACCCTCACGTGGAATCAGAAGGCGGATGTCTTGGAGTGCCTCCGCTCCTTGACGAAGCTCGACTATCCGAACTACGAGATTGCCGTGGTGGATAACGGTTCGACCGACGGGACCTTTCAAGCGGTTCGGCAAGAATTTCCTCAGGTCCACGTGGTCCGGCACTCGGAAAACTTGGGCTGCGCCGAAGGGGTGAATGGCGAAGTTCGATACGCCCTTCAGGCCGGGGCGGATTACCTTTTTATCATTGCCAACGATGCGATTGTTGAGCCCTCGACCTTAAGCGAGCTCGTGCAAGTTGCCGAAAGGGACCCAACCCTCGGAATTGTTTCACCCAAGGTTTACCATTACGGGACGGAAAATAGGATTTGGTTTGCACGGGGAGCCCGGTTCGATTGGGTCCGGGGACGATTTTACGGCTTTGTGCAGAATGTCGACGATGACGGGACCTGCGACAACGAAACCGAAGCGGACTATTTCCCGGGAGGTTTCTCGCTCGTTCGCGTCGAAGCGATTAAGAAAACCGGTTTTCTCGACCCCGGCTATTTCATCTATTTCGATGATTCCGACTGGTCGCACCGGATTCATTTGGCAGGGTTCCGGGGCGCCTGCGCCCCCCGGGCCCGGGCCTGGCACAAACCCTCCTCCGCCTTGGGCATGGAGACCCCGAGCTTCTTCTATTACCGAACGCGGAACCGTCTCTATTTCGTGAAAAAATACGCCCCCCAAGGAGTTTTTCCCCTCTTTCTTTTTAATTTTTTAACCGAATTTCTCTTCCAGACAATTCCTTACCTCCTCACCAACAGCCGGAAATCCGAGCTCGGGGCGGCCCTCCTCGGAATCATTGATTTTCTCCGGGCGAAACAGGGCGCCCGAGATTTTACGAGGACCAGACCGGTTATTTTTCGCCGCCTTTTAGAAGGCATCGCAAAAGGGGCCGAAGGGGTGAACCGTTCGATAGGTTGGGAGATGAAGCGGGGTCTCGGGCAAAAGGTTCGGCTGCGGGTCCATCTTCAATGGAACGTCGGGGATGAAATTATGGCGATTCCGGTTTATGAGGCGTTAAAAAGAAGCTGCCCCAATTCTTCAATCGAAGCCGAAGTCCGTTATCCGGAGCTCCTGAAGGGAAATCCTTACGTCGACTTTATCAATCAAGGGGACAGGTTTCATCCCGACCGGGTTCTCGACCTTCATCGAGAGGCAAGGGAGAGGCGCCGGAGAGATTTCATCTCGGAAATCGCCGGCGTCTCATCCTGGAGCGAGCCGAAACTTTATTTTGACGGGGAGGAGCTTGAGACAATTCGGAATCGATGGCAGCTCGCCGCCGGGACGTTCCGGATTGGAATTTCCTCCTCAGCGCGCTGGTTCGCCCGCCGGTGGCCGAGGGAAAACTGGATTGAACTCGGAGAATACTTCATCCGGCGCTTCGGGGCCCAGCTTTTTGTGTTCGGGACCGAGGAGGAGCCGCTTCCGGTTGGAATCGATTTGATTGGGAAGACGACGCTTCGAGAGGCTGCGCTCCTTCTCAATCAATGCCAGCTTTATGTCGGCTCGGACTCGGGACTTGTCCATCTCGCCAAGGCCGCTGGGACGCCCACGGTCGGACTCTTTGGGCCGCTCAACCCCTTTCTGCTGACCTCGGAGCGTTCCGATTTTTTTCCGCTCTGGAGTGAGGTCGAATGCCGGGGCTGCTGGCCGGACCACCGGATGAAATACCCGGACCACTGCCCGAAGGTCCTGCCGGATTGCATGACTTCGATTCCGGTTTCCCGGGTGATTGAAGCCTCGGAAAAGCTTCTTGCCGCCGGACGCGCTCCTTCTCTAGACGCAGGCCGAATCACCCAGTAAGATGTTTACTCGACTTTGACAAATTCTTCGGATCTCCCTTCTCCCCCTTGGGGGAGAAGGTGAGGATGAGGGGGTCAAACTTCCGATTCCCCCCTCTCCCTCTGGGAGAGGGTCAGGGTGAGGGGGAATGGGTTCTGAATTCGCCCGCAAACTAAGAGAGCGTCAGACGGACGCCGAGCAAAGGCTTTGGACCTTTGTCCGAAACCGAGGACTCGTGGGATTCAAATTCAGACGGCAGCATCCGATTGGGCCTTACGTGGTTGATTTTCTCTGTCTGGATAGAAAATTGGTGGTCGAGGTGGATGGAGGCCAACACGCCGGGACTCATGAAGGCGTTAGGGATGAGACGAGAACCCGCGATCTTAACTCCCGGGGATATCAAGTCCTGCGTTTCTGGGACCATGAAGTGTTAGGAGAGATCGAATCAGTGCTGGAAAGAATTCGTCTATTTCTTGTCGACCCTCACCCCAACCCTCTCCCTGGAAGGGAGAGGGGGGAATGGGGATG
>CAYJTI010000112.1:0-4883 GCA_964373135.1 uncultured bacterium
TCTGGTGGGGACACTTTTACTCTGGGGAAACTGTCCCCTGGAGAACCGGTTCGCCAGAACCGGTTCGCCGGAACCGGTACCAAGATTTTGGTTGGGATTACGGGAGATTTCGGGGCGGGGAAGTCTACGGTGGCGAGGCTCTTTCGCGCCAAAGGGGCGCGGCTCCTCGATAGCGACCGGCTGGCCCACGAGGTCTTCCGGAAGAAAAACCGGCTTTATTGGAAGATCCGGTCGGTTTTCCCTTCAATCAAAGGAAGGATCGATCGGAAGAAAATTGCACGGATCGTTTTTAACGATGCAAGGAAGCGGCGCGCGCTGGAACGATTGATTCATCCTTATGTCTTTGACCGAATGCGGGAAGAGATTTCAAAAAGAGGCAGGCGTATCGTGGTCTTGGAGGTGCCGCTCCTTTTTGAAAGCGGATTTTACCGTTGCCTGGACCGGAATTTTGTGGTGAAGGCGGGGCGGCGCGAGATCCTGAAACGGCTCAGTCGCCGGGGCTTGAAGCCGGCGGAGGTGAAAGCGCGCTGGCGGGCCCAGATGCCCCTTCGGGAAAAGATCAGGCGCTCGGACGGATGGATTGATAACTCCGATGATTTTCGCGAGACTAGACGGCAAGTCAATCAAATTTGGAAGGAACTGGAAAGGAGCTTAAGAACGCATGGCTAAAGAGAAAAACAGCAGTCCGACTTTAAAGAAAACCAACGACGCCGCGGCCGAGATCCGCGTCGAGGGGGAGAAGGGGCTCAATGTGGCGAGCCTCAAGAAGATGAAGATCAACGATCTCCACGCCCTCGGCCGGAAATTCAACGTGGAGGCGACGACCGGGATGAAGAAACAGGATCTCATCTTCAAGATCCTGGAGGCCCAGGCCCGGGAATCGGGACTGATGTACGGAGAAGGAGTCCTCGAAATTCTTCAGGACGGTTTCGGTTTCCTCCGCTCGCCCAATTACAACTATCTCCCCTCCCCCGACGACATTTACATCTCCCCGAGTCAGATCCGCCGGTTCAACTTGAGGACCGGGGACACGGTGAGCGGGCAGATTCGTTCTCCGAAGGAGGGGGAGCGTTATTTCGCGCTCCTCAAAGTGGAGGCGGTCAATTATGAGGACCCGGAGGCGGTCAAAGACAAGATCCCCTTTGACAACCTCACCCCGCTTTACCCCGAGGAGAAACTCGAGCTCGAGACCACTCCGGATGAAATTTCGATGCGGGTGATGGATCTCTTGACCCCGATCGGGAAGGGACAGCGGGGGCTCATCGTGGCTGCCCCTTACAGCGGCAAGACGGTGCTTCTCCAAAAGATCGCCAACAGCATCACGAAGAACCATCCGGACGTTTACCTCATCGTGCTCCTGATTGACGAGCGGCCGGAGGAGGTCACCGATATGCAGCGCTCGGTCAAGGGCGAGGTGATTTCCTCGACCTTCGATGAGCCGGCCGAACGGCATGTCCAGGTTGCGGAGATCGTCCTGGAGAAGGCAAAACGGCTCGTGGAGCACAAGAAGGATGTGTTGATCCTTCTTGACTCGATCACAAGGCTCGCGCGTGCCCACAACACCGTAGTCCCCCACTCCGGGAAAATTCTTTCGGGCGGCGTTGACTCCAATGCCCTCCATAAGCCGAAGCGCTTTTTTGGTTCGGCCCGTAACGTAGAGGAAGGGGGGAGCCTCACCATCATCGCAACGGCGCTCGTGGACACCGGTTCCCGGATGGACGACGTGATCTTCGAGGAATTTAAAGGAACCGGCAATATGGAACTTCAGCTCGACCGGGGCCTTTTCCAGCGGCGGATCTATCCGGCGATTGACGTGAAGAAGTCCAACACGAGGAAAGAAGAGCTCCTCATCCCCGCCGATGAGCTCAACCGGATCTGGATCCTGAGAAAGGTCTTGAATGAGCTCAATCCGGTGGAGGCGATGGAACTCCTCGTGGACCGTCTCTCCAAGACAAAGGGCAACGCCGAGTTCCTTGCCAGCATGAATAAAATGGATTAAGGGAGGAAGGAGAATCAAGATGAAGGAAGGCATTCACCCTGCTTACGGTCCCTGCGTCATCCAATGCGCCTGCGGCCATGTGATGGAAACCCGGGGAACCCGCCCTCGCATTTCGGTCGAAGTCTGCTCCCAATGTCACCCCTTCTTTACGGGCCAACAGAAGCTTGTCGATACGGCCGGGCGAATCGACCGATTCCAAAAAAAGTATTCCGGTAAAATTTCTGTCGGGAAGGCCGCTCGGAAAAAAGGCTGATCCGGCCTTTCGTCAAGCCGTGCTCCCCATTGAGAGGCTCGAAAAAATTCTGAAGCGGACCGAAGCGATCGAAGCCCTCCTCGCCCAACCCTCCGTCGCCCGGGACCCCGCCCGCACGCAGGTGCTCGCCAAGGAACTTGCCAAGCTCGGTGGGACGGCCAAGGCCTACCGAAATTTTTGTCAGGTTAAAAAGGAGATTTTGGAGGCGGAGGAACTGCTTAAAGAGGCGCATGAGCCCGATCTGAAGCGACTTTATCAGGAGGAAAAAGAGGGCCTTCTTCGAAAGAGGGAAGGACTTGAGAAAGAGATCGAGGCCCACCTTCTGAAGGGGGAGGATTGGGATGCAAACCGGAAGGCGATCGTCGAGATCCGAGCCGGAACGGGAGGGGAGGAGGCGGCGCTTTTCGGGAGGGATCTTTTTCGGATGTATCTGAAATATGCCCAACACCATGGACTTCAGGTGGAAGCGATGAATAGCAATGTGAGCGAAAAGGGAGGCTTTAAGGAAATTATTTTCGGCGTCTCGGGCCCCGACGCCTACCGACTTTTTCGCTTTGAAGGAGGGATTCATCGGGTCCAGCGTGTCCCGGAGACCGAAGCGAGCGGACGGATTCATACCTCCGCCGTGACCGTGGTGGTGCTCCCCGAGGCCGAAGAGGTGGAAGTCGAAATCAACCCCGCCGACTTGAAAATTGAGACGTTTCGTTCTTCCGGCCCCGGCGGCCAGCACGTCAACAAAACCGATTCGGCCGTCCGCATCACGCACCTCCCGACCAAACTGGTTGTGGCGTGCCAGGACGAAAAGTCTCAGCATAAAAATAAGGCGCGGGCGATGAGGGTCTTGCGGGCCAGGCTCTTTGAAACGAAGCGCCAGGAACACGAAGCCGAGATTCAGGCGACCCGGAAGCGGCACGTCGGCACGGGCGACCGCTCGGGAAAGATCCGCACCTACAATTTTCCCGACCGACGCGTCACAGACCACCGGGTCGGTTTGACTTTGCATAACCCCGATGATATTTTAGACGGCCATTTGGAAGAATTATTCGAAGCGCTGGAGCGAGACGATCGAGAGCGCCGGATGGCGGGAGAAATCGATGAAGCGTAAGCGCTCGAATGTCTTCCATTGGCTTGAGTGGGGGACCCGCGAGCTTTCCTTTCTCGAGACCTCCGAGGCACGATCGGAGTGTGAAGTGATTCTTGAGACGCTTCTTGGGGTTCCCCGCTTTAGGCTCTATCTCGCCGAAGAAATCCCCGCGCTCCTTTTCCCTCATTTTGCCGAACGGGTCGAGGCCCGGAAAAACCGAATCCCCCTTGCCTACCTTCTGAAAGAAAAGGACTTTTGGGAGGAGCGCTTCCTCGTGGAGGAGGGGATTTTTATCCCCCGGCCGGAGACGGAAACTTTGATTGAGGCATTTTTAAAGGACGGGGGATTTCGAGAGGGCAAGCGATTTTCTTTCCTCGATCTCGGAGCGGGCTCCGGAAATATTGCGGTCACGCTCGCCAAGCTTTTTCCTGAAGCCCGGGGGATGGCAAGCGACCTGGACTCGAAGGCGCTCGCTGTGGCGAGAAAAAATGCGAGTCAAATGGGGGCCCACGAACGACTCCGGTTTATTCAGGCGGACGGCCTCGCTCCGTTTCGAAGGGAAAGCTTCGATCTGATTTTTTCCAACCCCCCGTACGTTCCTTCGCGGGAGTTGAAGGGACTGGAGTTGGAGGTCCAGAAAGAACCGGGGCTCGCCCTTGACGGGGGGGAGGACGGCCTCGATTTTTATCGAAAGACCCTTCGAGAATTATTTTGTTTGAAGAAAGGCGGAGCCCTCTGGGTCGAAGTCGGCTGGGGGGAGGCCCAAGAGGTGAAGTCCCTTTTTGAAAAGGCCGGCTTTTCGCCGGTCCAGATCTACCGCGATTTGACGGGCGTCGAACGGGTCGTTTCCGGAAAAGAGTTTAATGGATAAGATTGTCATCCAAGGGGGTCGGAAACTCAAGGGGGAAGTCGAGATTTCAGGGGCAAAAAATTCGGCACTTCCGATCCTCGCCGCCTCTCTTCTCACGGAAGAAGAGTCCGTCATTGAAAACGTCCCCAACCTAAGGGACATTGCGACGATGGTCCGCCTCTTACACGCCGTGGGCGCCAAGGCGCACTACGAAGCGGGAAGGATCATTGTGAAACCGGGGCGCAGCCTCAGGCCGGTCGCCCCTTACAAGCTCGTGAGCACGATGCGGGCTTCGATTTGCGTCTTGGGTCCGCTTCTTGCTCGAACGGGTCAGGCGGAAGTTTCGTTTCCGGGCGGTTGTGTCATCGGACCCCGTCCGATTGACCTTCATCTCAAGGGGCTTCAGGCGCTGGGCGGGTCGATAGAGATTCGACATGGTTACGTGATTGCCAAATCGAAGCGCCGTCTCCGGGGACGGGACGTCTACCTGGGCGGCGGCTTTGGTTCCTCGGTCCTGGCCACGGGGAATGTGATGATGGCGGCCGTGCTGGCCCAGGGGAAGACCGTGATTGAGAGCGCCGCCTGCGAGCCGGAAGTGGCGGATCTCGCCCGGTTCCTTAGAAAGATGGGTGCGAAAATTTACGGGGAAGGTTCCCCTAGAATTGAAATTGAAGGAGTGAAAGGGCTCAAAGGGGCC
>CAYJTI010000113.1:0-4833 GCA_964373135.1 uncultured bacterium
AAGGAGCGCCCGTTCCTTTCCCTTAAATCGCGCGAGCGCCCCCTCAAGCTCGGTGTGAAGGCCGGTCGTCCCCGAAATCAGCCGTGCCGCGCCCGCGCCCCCGCCGTATTTGGACGCGGCCTCCTGCATCGCCTGAGTCACCCGGGGATCTTGACTGAGGCCGAGGTAATCGTTTCCACAGAAAAGGAGAATTTCCTTTCCATCGAGCCGGGCCCGGGTGCCTCGATGGCCTAAAAGGGTACGGAGTCTCCGCCGCAATCCTTTCGCCTGAAGTTCTTCTAACTCTTCCATAAGGAACCGGTTCTCGCGAACCGGTTCTGCAGGGGACAGTTTACAAATTTGTAAACTGTCCCCTGCAGAACCGGTACCTCTTCGGCTCATACTTTCCTCAACGCGAGATTCGCGATGTGGCCGCCGAAGCCCATGGAGATGGAAATGGCGGTGGAGACTTTTTTCTCTCTCGCCCGATTCGGGGTGTAATCGAGGTCGCAGCGCGGGTCTTCCTTTTCAAAATGGACGGTGGGCGGAAGAAACCCCCCTTCCATCGCCAGAGAGCAAGCTATCGCTTCCACCGCCCCCGAGGCCCCCAGCATATGCCCCACCATCGACTTCGTGGAACTCATCGCCAAGGAGTAAGCCTTTGCGCCAAAGGCCTTTTTGATTTGTTCGGTCTCATAAAGGTCACCCGCCCGGGTCCCGGTGCCGTGAAGGTTGACGTAATCGATTTGGTCAACCGAAATCGAAGCGGTGCGGAGAAGCGTCTTGAGCGAGCGCGCCAAGGCCTCTTCGCCCGGGTCGAAGGTAATCGGGTGGGACGTGTCCATCCCGTAAGAAAATCCGATGATTTCGGCATAAATTTTTGCCCCCCTCGCCCGGGCGGATTCAAACGTCTCGAGAAAAACAACGCCGGCCCCTTCGCCAAGAAGAAATCCTTTCCGGCGGCGGTCAAAGGGGTGCATCCCATCGGGGGAAAGAACCCGCATCTTTTCGTAGGCGGCCACCATCAGGGGGACGATGGAGGCGTCGCTTGCGCCGGCAAAGGCGTAATCGACCACCCCCTCTTCGACCATCCTCATCCCTTCAATCATGGAAGTTGTTCCCGTGGAGCAGGCCGTGACATAACATTTGGCCGGGCCCTGGATTTTCCACTTCCTCGCAATCCACTGCGCCGCAAAGTTGGGGACAAGGTTGGTGTAGACTCGGGCCCCGAGAATCGCACTCGGCCGGGCGAGAAATCGGGGGACGAGCTCGTGAAAAGAGTGGACGCCCCCTTTGCTTGAGCTCACGACGATTCCAATCCGGTAGGGGTCGACCGCTTTTGAATCGAACCGGGCCGTCTCGGCCGCTTCCTTCGCGGCCGCAAGCGCATATTGGATGAAGGGGTCGAGAAGGCGGGTGCCCTGAAGCGGGGTAAAATCCTTAACCTCGTAAGCCTCCGGTACCGGTTCCAGCGAACCGGTTCTGCTGTACCGGTTCCGGCGAACCGGTTCTGCTGTACCGGTTCTGGGGTACCGGTTCTGGGGTACCGGTTCTGCCGCTAATCTGGCAGCGTCGAGACCGTCCCCAAAGCGAGTGAGCGGGCCGATGCCTGATTTCCCCTCGCGAAGCGCCTTTCCGAATGCCTCAATCCCGGTTCCGACCGGGGTCACGGCCCCCATCCCCGTGATGACGACCCGCCGCTTCATCCCGCTCGTCTTGACTCGTAATGAAAAACCTGACCGCTCACCTGCGTCATTTGGTCGCTTGAGAGGTAGACCAGAAAATCAGCGACTTCCTCCGGGTCCGAGATTCGGCCGAGGACGCTCGCCCGCCGGTTTTTCTCAAAAATTTCCTCGGGGAGCCGTTCCGTCATCCCCGACTTCATGAATCCGGGATTGACGCAGTTCACAAGAATCTGCTTTCGGCCGTATTCATGGGCCATCGATTTGGCAAAGGCCACGAGCCCCGCCTTTGACGCCGCATAATTCGACGCCCCAAAAATTCCACGAAGCGCCGCCTGACTCACGATAAAGAAAATTTTGCTCGGCGCCGCCTTAAAAAGGAGAGGGAGGAGCCGCTTCGTCAAGGCAAAGGGCGCCTTCAAGTTGACGTTTAAGACCTTATCCCACGCCTCCTCCGTCATGTTTTCAATCGTGGCGTCGGCCGTTACGGCGGCGTTGTGGATTAAGACGTGGAGGAGTTTAACGGAGGAACGAAATTCTTTCTGAAATTCCTCGAGCTCGGACGTTTGGCTTAAGTCGAGCCGGAAGGAGCGGGCGCCGAGCGCTTCAAGCTCTCTCGCCCGTGATTCGTTCCGGCTGAAGGTAAAAAAAACCGAGGCGCCGGCCTGGAGGGCCTTTCGGATGAAAGCCCGGCCGAGGAGACTTGTCCCGCCGGTAATAAGAACGTTCTTATTGGCAAGTCCCGTCACAGGGAGACTGTTCCGGTGCCGGGCCTGTGCCTGGCGCGGTGCCTGGCACCACGAAGCCGGCCCGCGCAAGCATGGCGAAGTCGTCGGCCACGGGATTGCCCGAGGTCGTGAGGTAGCCTCCGATAATCAGTCCATTCGCCCCGCCCCGGAGCGCCCGCTCCTGTTCCTCGGCCGTCAAATTGACTTCGCGCCCGCCCGCCAGCTTGATATTTGCCTTCGGATGGATGAAGCGAAAGAGGGCAACGGTTTTGAGAATCTCCCTCGGGTCGGGCTTCGGCTGGTTCTCAAGCGGCGTTCCCGGCCGGGGATTCAACACATTCATCGGGATACAGTGCGGCGCATAGGGCTTCAGCTCAAACGCAAGTTTCACTCGATCTTCGCGGCTCTCCCCCATCCCGAGAATCCCGCCCGAGCAAAGCTCAAGTCCTCCTTCAAGGAGCGAGCGAATCGTCAAGAGGCGCGTCTCATACGTGTGAGTTGAAACAATCTTGGGATAAAACTCGCGCGAGCTCTGCAGGTTGTGATTGAAACGCCGGACCCCCGCTTCTTTAAGCCGCCTCGCCTCCTCTTCCGTGACGAAGCCGAGGGAGGCGTCCAGGTTGAGGCGGGATTCCTCCGAGAGCCTTTGGAAGATGACGAGAATTTTTTCAAATTCCTCCTCACTCGGCGCGGCCCCGCTTGTGACAATGCAAAAATTCTGGGCGCCGAGTTTCTCAGCCCGTTTGGCGGCGGCTACGACTTTCTCGGGTTCCATCAAGAGATAACGGTCGGCGTGCGTATCAAAACGCACAGATTGCGCGCAGAAGCCGCAGTCTTCACCGCAAAGGTGACTTTTCGCGTTTAAGAGGGTGCAGAGGCCGGGCTGGGTGGAATTAAAATGAAGCATGATTTCGCGCGCCGCGCTAAGGAGGGCATCCATCTCTTCGGGGGCCTCGAGCTCCATCAATCGGAGCGCCTCCTCAAAACTAATCTCGCCCCCTTCCAACACCCGCTCCTTTAATTCCCGAATCAGGTACCGGTTCTGGCGAACCGGTTCTGGCGAACCGGTTCTGGCAGAACCGGTACCGACAAATTGATTATTCAATCAGGTCTCCCAACACATTCTCGACTTTGACGCCCTTCTCCTTAAAAATCCGCTCCGCCCGCTCCAAGTCTTTGGCGTCCCCCTCGAGTTCAATCGTCGCTTCGCCCACCGTCTCCGTAATCCGGGCGCGCCGGATATTGAGAGTCAGGTGGTTGTCCCGGGCCACCAGAAACATAATCGGCTCCCGGATGAGGGGTTGGGGAAAGAGGAGGTGGAAGGCTTTTTTCACTGGGAAAAGTGGTGCCTGTCCCCTTTTTTGGTGACTGTCACCTTAACGCCTTAACGGGGGACACCCAGGCCGCCGGCAATGGCCGGGACAATGGAGACTTCGTCTCCGTCCTTGAGCGAGGTCGCTTCCTGTTTGAGGAAGCGGATGTCTTCCTCATTGAGGTAAATATTGACGAAGCGGCGGACCCGGCCCGAGTCGTCGCAGAGCCGGGCCTTGATTCCGGGGTGCTTCGACTCAAGGGCCTCCAAAAGCTCCTTCACATTTTTTGCGGCAATTTCGACTTCCCCCTGACCCTGCGTCAGCTTCTGAAGAGGCGTTGGGATTCGGACCTTAACGGACATCGATGAATCCTCCTTAATTTCAGCCGTCATTCGGAGCCCCGCGCCCGCCAGATTAGTAGGTCACACTTAACTGTGACCTACTTTGGTGGCGGGACTCCTCGCGATGACAACGAGTCGGCCTTATTGTATTCCTGCATCACTTTTTGTTCAAAGGAAGAAATGTTCGCTTCAATGGCAACCGGCTTCCCGACCACTTCCTGAATCGCCTCCTGCGTCTTAAGCCCATTCCCCGTAATCGCAAGAACCGTCGGCTCCTCCCGCCTGATTTTTCCTTCCTTAATCAATCGCAAGGCCGAGGCGACTGTCACCCCGCCCGCCGTCTCCGTAAAAATTCCCTCGGTCTCGGCCAGGAGCTTGATTCCCTCCTGAATTTCTTCGTCGCTCACAAGCGCGGCCGAGCCCCCGGACTGAATCACCGCATCGCGCGCATAGTAGCCATCCGCCGGATTCCCAATCGCGAGTGACTTCGCAATCGTCTTCGGCCTCTCCGGCCGAATCACCTCCGCCTTTTCCAAAATCGCCCGGGCAATCGGGCCGCAGCCTGCCGCCTGGGCGCAATGAAGCCGGCTCTTCACCGCCTCCTCCAGGAGCCCGAGCTTCTCAAACTCTTTAAAGGCCTTCCAAATTTTTGTGAGGAGCGACCCGCTTGCCGCCGGAATCACGACATGCGCCGGTGTCCTCCACCCGAGCTGCTCGGCAATCTCAAACCCGAAACTTTTCGACCCCTCCGCATAATAAGGGCGGAGGTTGATGTTGACAAAGGCCCACG
>CAYJTI010000114.1:0-4814 GCA_964373135.1 uncultured bacterium
CGATCCGTTCCTCAATCGGCGGGTGGGTGCTGAAAAGTTTTCTGACGGCCCCGCCAGTGAGCGGGCTCACGACCATGGGAACGGTTCTATTTTTACTCTGGCGCTTGAGCCATTGAAGGGAAAGAGAAAACCGTCGGGTCACTCGTCCTGCTTGTCCCGTCTTCCTTTTCCTGTCCTTAATCCGCCCGGTGAAGGAAACGCCTGACCTCATCGTGACTCCCGGCCAAGACGGCAATACATTTTTCGTCTTCCCGGCGGATGACAACGCGGAGCTTGGATTCAATCCCTGCCTCATCGTAGGGCTTCCTCAACTGCTTGTAGAAAAAACGGGGGGCGAGCTTTCTTGCCGATTCGAGGTCGCAATTAGCGGCATAGTAAAGCTCAAGGGCCTCCAAGATCCGCCCCACAATGGCGAGTCCTTCGGCCCCTAAGGAGCGGAGGCTCCTTTCAAAGGAAGGGCGACGGTACAAAACAAGCGGCACAGTTTTAGAGCTTTCCCTTTTTGAGACGGCGGATGAAGGCCTTGGTCACCCGGACCTCTTTTCCCTTTTCTTCGCGTGAGAGCTTGTCGAGTTTGGCGTACTCTTCCTCGCTAAACTCTTTCTCCTTGACCTCGACCGGGACGAGCTCAATCCGGTTCTTATGCACTTCAACCTCAAAAAGAGATCCCTTCCCCAGGCCCAGGATCTCGGCGATCCTTTTGGGGATCGTGATCTGATGCTTCTCGGTCATCGTAATGGTCATCCTTGCTCACCTCCTATAAAGGAAGCATACCCTAGGTAAGGCAACCTTACAATAAGGAGATTGTCTCACCCCGGACCTCCCCCTTCCGGGCCGAGTTCCGAGCTGGGAGATTCGGTCAGATTCTCGAAGTGGCGAGAGAAGAGCGGAAGCGGAAGGTGGATTTGGATAAAGCGATTATGGGTGACGTGAAGGATGAGCTAGAGGGGGTCGGGGTCAAAGCAAAGCTCCCCCTCGCACCTAGGCGCTTTTTAGGAAAATGGGGGGGTTCTATTTTTAAACAATTGCTTATTCGGCCCTTCCCCTTTTTGGGCTCTCTGGTGGGTGTCTTCAGGTCAATACTCTGAAGGGCGCTTCAACGGTCTAAAACTGTGCGAAGGGGGTTGCGCTACCGGCGGGCCATCCGCTCGAGCCGCTCGATCCGTTCCTCAATCGGCGGGTGGGTGCTGAAAAGTTTTCTGACGGCCCCGCCGGTGAGCGGGCTCACGATAAAAAGGTGCGCCGTGGCCGGATTCGCGTCAAGCATCGGGATTCGCCGGACGCCCGCATCAAGTTTCCTCAGCGCGTTGGCCAGGTAAACCGGATTTCCACAAAGCCGGGCTCCTCCCTCGTCCGCATGAAATTCCCGTGAGCGCGAAACGGCAAGCTGAATCAGAAGCGCTGCCAAAGGTGCCACAATCGCCGCCACCAGAAGAACAATTGGGTTGGCTCCCCCTCCTCGGTTGTCGCGCCTTCCGCCCCCCACGATGAAGGCCCACCGGGCCATGGAAGAGAGCATGCTGATGGCTCCCGCAATCGTCGCTGCCACGGACGCAATCAAAATGTCCCGATGCTCAACGTGCGCGAGCTCGTGGCCCAGGACACCTTTCAGCTCCTCTTCGCTTAAAAGCCGGAGAATCCCATGGGTTACGGCGACGACCGCATGCCGGGGACTCCGCCCGGTGGCGAAGGCATTCGGCGTTTCCGAAGGAATGAGATGAATCCGAGGCATCGGCATCCCCGCCGTCTCAGTCAGTTCACGAACAATCCGATGGACTGCCGGCGCTTCGGAAGCGTCGAGGGGCCTCGCACGATACATCGCGAGCACAAGCTTGTCGCTAAACCAGTAGGCCCCCATATTCATGAGGGAGGCGAAAATAAGGGCAGCCGTCATCCCGTTTCGCCCGCCCATCGCTCCCCCCACAAACATGAGAAGGAGGGTTAACGCCGTCAGCAAACAAACCGTTCTAAAGAAACTCATCGAAGGACCCCCGAAAGCTCGTCTTTCGCGCTGCTTTTTAATCGGCGGATGAGGGATTCTTGTTCAAAACGGAGTTCGGCGGGAAGCCGGCTGCCGAAAAGCGTAAAGAATTCGCTCTGTTCCTGAGCCGCCTTCAGCCATTCTTCTTCGTTGATTTCAAACAACTGTTGAAGCTCGAAGTCGGGCACGGCGACCTCTTTGCAATCGAGGTCCTGAGGCTCGGGAAAATATCCAAGGGGCGTCTCAATGGCGGAGGCCTTCCCCTGACACCGTTCGACGATCCATTTGAGGACCCTCATGTTTTCCCCAAAGCCCGGCCAAATGAACTCTCCCCGTTCGTTGCGGCGAAACCAGTTGACGCGATAAATCTTCGGTGGGTGTTCCAGCCGGCGGCCGACTCTGAGCCAGTGCGCAAAATAATCGCCCAGGTTGTAGCCCAAAAAAGGGAGCATCGCCATCGGGTCTCGCCGGACCACGCCCGTCCGTCCGACCGCCGCTGCCGTCGTTTCTGAATTGAGGGTTGCGCCTAAGTAGACACCGTGCTGCCAATTGAAAGATTCGAACACGAGCGGGACAAGGGTGGTCCGCCGGCAGCCAAAAATGATGGCCGAGATCGGAACCCCGTCAGGATTCTCCCATTCCGGGGCGTAGATCGGGCATTGTTTAATCGGGACCGTAAATCTTGCGTTGGGATGCGCCGCTTTCCGTCCGCTGGAGGGTTCCCACGGTTCCCCCTGCCAGTCAACCAGGGTGCCGTCCTTCGGGACCTCCAGACCTTCCCACCAGATCGTTCGATCCGAGGTCATTGCGACGTTGGTGAAAATCGTGTTCCTCGAGATGGTTTCCATCATGTTGGGGTTCGTGTCGTGATTCGTGCCGGGAGCGACCCCAAAGAAACCGGCTTCCGGGTTCACCGCATAAAGCCGGCCATCTTTTCCCGGCCGAAGCCACGCAATGTCGTCGCCCACGCAGGAGATCCGGTAACCCTTTAACTTCCCGCCCGGCTGAAGCATCGCGAGATTTGTCTTCCCGCAGGCCGACGGGAGTGCTGCCGCGACATAAAGTTTCCGTCCGGACGGATCTTCAATCCCCATGATGAGCATATGCTCGGCGAGCCACCCCTCTTCTTTTGCAATCCAGCTCGCGATTCGAAGGGCCCCGCACTTTTTGCTCAAAAGGGCGTTGCCGCCGTAACCGGAGTTGATGCTGTAAATGGCCTTGTCCTTCGGAAAATGACAGATGTATCGTTGGCTGGGGTCGAGGGAACCGGTGGAGTGAAGTCCTTTAATGAAATCTTCGGAATCGCCGAGTTCGTCGAGCGCCACGCTTCCCATCCGAGTCATGAGGCGCATGTTGACGGCGACATAAACGCTGTCGGTCAGCTCAAAGCCGACTTTGCTGAAGGGAGATTGGCGGGGGCCGAGAAGATAAGGAATAACATACATCGTTCTCCCGCACATGACGCCATCGAAGAGCCCCAGAAGGAGCGACTTCGCTTCGTCGACAGGCATCCAGTTGTTCGTCGGGCCAACCTCTTCCTGACGCTCGGTCGAAATAAACGTGCAATGCTCGGTCCGGGCGACGTCGTTTGGATCCGATCGATGAAGGTAGGAACCGGGATGTCGGACGGGATTGAGGGGGATTAGCTGTCCGGCTTGACACGCTTCGTGAACCAGCCGCTCATACTCCTCCCTCGAGCCGTCGAGCCATACAATTCGATCCGGCTTTGTGAGGCGGGCCGACTCGCTGACCCATTCTTTGACCTTCTGATTGGTGATCTCCAAGAGGACCTCCGCAAGGGCGGAAAATTCTAGTGTTCTTACGCGATGATGTCAACGGGAACGAACAGCTCAAACGAACAGCTCAAGAACAGGATTAGACGAAGTTGATCTTGAGCCTCTTATGGAAAGCCCGGGCGAGCTTGACCAAGGTATTTAAGGAAATGCTTCCGTTGTGGGGATCTTCCAGGCGTGAAATCATCTGCTGCGAGGTGTGAAGCTCTCGTGCCAACTCGGCCTGGCTCAGTCCCTTGTCTTCTCTGAGCTGCGCGATCTGGACGGCAAGACGCGCATAAACGTCCTCCTCATCGAAGGCCTTCCTAAATTCCTCGTCTTTCAGTTGCTCGCGAAGGTAATCTCTGAATCTGAGAACTCCCTTCATATTTCAACCTCACCTCCCTTCAGTCTGAATAAGAAATCATTCATCATTCGTCCGGCCCTCTCAATTTCTTCCTCCGGCACCCGGTCCGTCTTCTTCGCGAATCCATGTGTCAAAACAATTTTCTTTCCGCAGAAGAAGTAAAGAAACCGGTATTGGTCTGAGCCAAATTTCAACCGCAACTCTCGGATCTTCCCCTGCAAAATATCCGCATAGGGCCTCGGCAAATCCGGACCCTTTTCTTCCAACAACAGAGTCCATTTAAGAAATTTCGCCCGGACCCTGGGCAGGAGAGAATTCATAAACTCTTCGACCGGCGATCTCCCTGCCGTGTCCCGGTAAAAAATCACCTCGTAATTCGGCCAGGGCGTCACTGGAAGTATACACTATTTCTAGTGTATCTCCAAATTCTTCGAGCAGGCATAGGGAAACCCTCCTTTTTGGTTTTGGAGGGTAAGGCGTGTCTGTCCGCCATTAAAGCTTCGGCGGACAATGGGTCCCGCCAGGCGGTGGGAAGAGAGCCTGGTGAGATTTATCCGACTTTTATGCGGATCGCGATGAAATCGCCCGCAACCCTTAACGCTCAGTTGAAAAGCGAAACTTATTTTACCCCAAAATATCGAGTCTCACAGTCAAATAGTTGCACGGGAACGGATATATTCGCGGATAGCTTCAC
>CAYJTI010000115.1:0-4028 GCA_964373135.1 uncultured bacterium
CTGCTACAAATGCTTGAACTGCGGCAACTCGATGGGGTGCTCCTAACGGTACCGGTTCCGCCGGAACCGGTACGGTAGAACCGGTACCAGCAATGCCATTTTGGGCCCGTTTCCTTCTCGCGCTTCTCATCCTGACGGTTGACGCCGTCATCTTCATTATTCCGCTCGCGGCCTGTTTTCTCGCCTACGTGATTGTCGCGCGTCCGCCCCGCGTGAAAGAGTGGGTCGACCGTCTCTATGCTTAAGCTCGGAAGCGTCGCCCTCGGAAAAGGCCCGGTCATTGCCCTCACCGTCACCGACCGGGAAACCTCCCGCGAGATTGTTCAGGCTAAGCGTCACGGCGCACGGCTCCTCGAGATTCGAATTGACGGGTTCCGAAGCCTGGACGCGGTCTCGGTGGCGAAAAAAGTTCGGGGTTATCGGCGTTTTAAACTTCCCCTGATTGCCACGGTCCGGAGCGCGAAGGAAGGAGGAAGGCGGGAGCTCCCGGATTCGAAACGGTTTGAACTTTTCAAAAAGATTCTTCCTGACGTCCACGCCGTCGATCTTGAGCTCGCTTCCGTTCGTCTCAGGAAAGTTCTGGTTCCAAAGGCGAGGCGTCTCGGAAAACGGGTGATTCTTTCTTATCACAACTTTAAATCGGTTCCCTCCGACCGAAAACTTTTGTCACTTGTCCAAAAAGCGAAACGGGGAGGGGCCGACATCGTCAAACTGGCCGTGACACCGAAGAGGAGCCCGGAGGTTGTCCGTTTTCTCCTTTTTGCCAAAAGGGAGCGTGACCAGCGCCTCATTGCCATTGCGATGGGCGAGAAGGGAAAAGTCTCACGCATTTTGGCTCCCTGGTTTGGTTCGCTTCTTACCTATAGTTTCGTCGGCCGCCCCCTGGCCCCTGGGCAGATTCCCATCGAGCGGTACCGGTTCCGCCGGGGACACGTTAGTACAGCGTTTCCTAAATTCATCTCTGGTTTTCCCCTCACCCCATCCTTCTCCCCCAGAAGGGGGAGAGGGGAGGGTGAGGGGGTCAAAACCGGTGACGAAGTTTAGAAACGCCGTATTCAGAAATTTGTAAACTGTTCCCCGGAGAACCGGTTCGCCGTTTTTGGTAAAATGAGTGTGGCGATGAACCGCGAAGAGTTCGACGAACTCAATCTGGAAGAGCAGGAAAGGATTTTCCACCAAAGCCCATTTCGGGAAAAAGGAGAGCTCCTTCTCCGGTCCCACAATCCCGTCCGCCTCGCCCAGTCCCTTTCCCATGAGGAGCTCTATCTCGTCACGCGCGAAATGGACCTGGAGGAGCGGGGTGAAATCATCCGTTACGCGTCACTCCCCCAGCTTTTCTTCCTTTCCGACATCGACTGCTGGAAAGGGGACCGGGTCAACCGGGAGGGCTTTCGCCTCTGGCTTGAGACGCTCGAGAAATCGGACGAGCAAAAACTTCTCGCCTGGCTCCTTGCGATGGATTATGAGACCGTGGTCTCGGGCCTCAAGGGCTTGATTCGCGTGATGAAACCGGAGCGGGAATATGCCTTCGACGAACTTTTGCGCGATTCACCCTATTTCACGCTCGATGAGCAGTATTTCATTTTGGTCGAGGAGGAGAATATCGAGACGGTCCGGCGCGCGATTGAAATCCTTTATGAAAACCATCGCGGCCGATATGCGGCGATTTTGGAGGGAATTCTGGGAGAGCTTGATTACGAAGTGGAAGAGGAGGCCTACCGGAAGCGCGAGATGCGCCTGGCCGACCGCGGATTTCCAGACCCCGCCACCGCCCGCCAGATTTACCGCCCGTTAACGAAGAAAGAATACGATGAGTTTCCAAGGAAAAATCTCAACCCCGGCCGGCGGGAAGGGGAGTTCGAGGGACCGGCCCCGGATTATCCTCTCCTTTGGTCCCCAGAGCGGTTTTTTCTCGACGACGTCTTTCTCTCTCTCCGGGAGGAGTCGCGCGAAGTTCAGGAGCAGGTTCAGGAAGAACTGGCCTGGCTTTCCAACAAGGTGATTGCCTGCGAGGGGATTGACTTCGCTTCCGAGGAGCGGGTCAGGCGGGGCGTTGAGCGGGCGAGACGTTTTGTGAATATCGGGCTTGAACTTTTAAGCGGACGAGACCTTCTTCGGGCGCGCGAGATCTTGAGGGAGAGATGGCTTGAGCTCATTTTCCGCGGGGGCGTGTCACGGCTGATTGAGGTCCGAGAACGGGCGGCCGAAATTCCCCGCTCCCGATGGGGAAGCTCTCAAAAGCTTTTCCTCGGCTTTCTCGACCCCCCTTACGAATTCATTTTCCGCGGTCTTTTGAAGACCGTGCCCGAAGCTTACGATCCCGAGGTGCGGGACCACGTGGATTCGCTTCGCGATTTTAAGACGACGGACGAGGTCACGAAGACGGAGCGGGCCGTTCTTCAAGTGGAAAAGCTCCACGAGCTCCTCGACCGCCGGTTCCCCGCCCTTTTCCATCGGCTCAATATCGAGGCGCGCCGAAATGGGACCTCCCCTTCCCTTTTTGCGCTGCTCGGGAGCGCGTTCGGTTCCTTTGTCCTCACGGGCAAGCCCTCTTGCCGCCCCCTTTCAAACGAGGAAGCGCGCGAGTTTCTGAAAAGAGGATTTGAGAGGCAAGGTTCCCGAGTTGTTTTGAATCAGGCGTTCAAAGAAACGTTTCTCAGTCAATTTCTCTCCACCTCGGACGCAGAGCTTCTTCGGCCTTTCTGGGCGACTGTTTTTGAACGACTCCAAGGAGAGCTTGCCGGCGTTCATCCCGAGAGAGGAATCGACCCCCGCTTTGTGACCGCCCTCAGCTTGGTGCCCGACCTCGCTGCCCGCCAGGCAGGCACAAAAGTGCCAGGTCTAGACTAAAAAAGTTTCCGTTTTTTCCCTTTTTGGATGGCATAAATCAAAACTTCAGTGGTCGTCTGGGCAATCCAGTTTCCTTTCCGGTCGAGGCCAATGGCACCCATCCGCTTTCCCCTCAGGCGAACCTCTCGAAATGTTTTCCCAAACGCGCGCTTGAGATTCATTCCGTCACGGACGCGCGTGGCGATTTTAATGGCGAGCCCTTCGTCAATAATCTCTTCGCCGATTCCGGTGGCTGAGACGGCCGAGGCTTCGTCGGCATAATTCGCCACGGGCATCGCGCTGTCGCTCACCCGCCCCGGCCGCTCGAAGCCGCGTCCTCCGGTCGAGGTCGCACTCGCGAGATTCCCAAACCGGTCAAGGGCACAGGCACCCACCGTGTCGTAGCCGCCGTCCCGCCATTTTTTCCATCGACGGATTGAAGAGGCCGTCCGTGTCTCCTTCAATTTAAATCCTAACCCCCTCGCGAATTTCACCGCTTCAGCTCCCGCCAGGACCCGGTCCTTTTCTTGGAGAAGGGCTCGGGCGACCAAGACTGGATTTTTGATTTTCTCAAGATTAATAACGGCAGCAAAGCGCCCTCTGGAGCCGTCCATGATGGAGGCGGAGAGTCGTGCGCGTCCGTCGGCCTGAAGCTGAGAACCGGTACCAGCGTTGAATTCCGGGTCGTCTTCGAAAATCCGAACCGCCTCCGTGACTGCTTCCAGGGCGTTCGTCCGGACGAGCTTATGGTAGGCGAGGTTGAGAATCCGAGAGATCTTCTTTCGAATTCGCGCCGGACGGCATGAATTTTTGTAGCCTCTCCCCGCGCCGCCTTGAATGATGAGAACCGGTTGCATCATGTTAGAATTCACGTCATATTACGTTCCATGAAATCCGAAGTCCAGAGGCTTCCCGCGCTTTTCCTCGAACGTCTGCGTAAGATCATCCCCTCACAAAAGTGGGACTTCGTCGCCAATACCTTCACCCAGCCGAAGCCGACCACATTTCGGGTCAATCCGCTCAAGGCCTCGACCGAAGCAGTGAAAGAGAAACTCGAACATCAAGGATTCAGGCTGGAAAGGGTTCCTTGGTTTCGTGACGCGTTTATCCTTCTTGAAGGCCGGCTCCGGGAGCTTCAAGAGACCGAGGCCTATCGAAAAGGCGAAACGCCGAATCCGTGCGTTGAGTGCAATCGATGC
>CAYJTI010000115.1:4038-4778 GCA_964373135.1 uncultured bacterium
GCCTTTCGAGTATGATTCCGGCAATTATTCTGAATCCTCAGCCGGGCGAAACGATTCTCGACCTCACCGCCGCCCCCGGGAGCAAGACGACACAGATGGCCGCGATGATGAAGGGAGAAGGGAAGATCGTTGCAAACGACAACAACCGGATTCGATTCTTCAAATTGAAAGCAAACGTGGAACTCCAGGGAGCCTCCAATGTGGAGCTCCGGAATTGGCAGGGAGAATCATTCGGAAGGAATTTTCCCAATCATTTCGACCGTGTCCTCCTCGATGCCCCCTGCAGCGCGGAGGGGCGATTTTCAACGAGAGAACCTTCTTCGTATCGTTACTGGAAGCCCGCCAAGATTAAGGAAATGGCGCGAAAGCAAAAGAATCTCATTCTCTCAGCTTTCCGTGCCCTCAAGCCCGGCGGCACCCTCGCCTACTCTACCTGCACCTTCGCCCCGGAGGAGAATGAAGAAGTCATGGCGTGGCTCCTTGAGAAGTCGGACCAGCACAAAATTCCGGCAGAGGTTGTTGATGTGAAGCACGCTCCGCCCCTCCAGTCAATACCCAGTCAAATGCAGGGCTTCAGCACCTGGGAAGGAAAAAGCCTTCGCCCTTCCGTCAGGAATTCAATCCGAATTCTCCCCACCTCTCTAATGGAAGGTTTCTTTATTTTCCTCCTCCGCAAGACCCACCCCGAACGCTTTTAACCCCTATCCAGTAAGGGGAAAAGACATCGAGAGATATAGCGC
>CAYJTI010000116.1:0-4703 GCA_964373135.1 uncultured bacterium
CAGGCACCTTTAAGGGGACAGGCAAAGCAGGCAAAAATGGGTGTCCCCAAAAAGGTGCCTGTCCCCTTTTCTTCGCCCGCCGGAAAGCTCGGGCGGGCTCCGAATGACGGTATTCATCCGATGACTGAGACACTATCCCCGATTCGCGTCAAGCCGCTCTGCCCTTATTTCGGGAGCTGCGGCGGCTGCCGTTATCAAGATCTTCCCTATGAGGAAGAACTTTCCCTGAAAGAAGAAAATTTAAAAAGACTCCTTCGGGAAAAACTCTCTCTTCCCGAAGAAATTTTTTTTGCGATTGTCCCCTCGCCCGAGCCCTATTTTTACCGCACCCGGCTTGACCTCTCGTTCCGCCGGAGAGAGGGGGAAACGGTTTTGGGTTTCATGGCGGAAGGGACCCGGCGGCTTGTGCCGATCGAGTCATGTTCGATTGCCCGGCCGGAGATCAGCGCTTTTCTCCCTCCCCTTAAGAAGCTCGCATCTGAAAGGCTGCCGGAGAATTATCGGAGCGCCAATCTCGTGGTGAAGACAGGAAAGGAAGGAAAGGTCCGCTGGGGAGGGATTGGCCGGCGTTCACTTCGAATGCCGGAAGCCGATTACTTTTGGACGGAAATCGAAGGGAAGAAAATTTTCTACTCCCTGGACACCTTCTTCCAAGCGAATCTCGGAATTCTTCCAAAGTTGATTGAAAGAGTCCGGTCCCTTTTGGGCCTGACCCAAGAGACCGATCTCCTCGACCTCTATGCGGGAGTCGGCCTTTTTTGGGTGCTCTTTGCCTCGGAGGTCCGGGGCGTCTCGGCCATCGAAGAGAGCGGGAGTGCCATCCGCGTGGCCGAGTTCAATCGGCGCTATCACGGGCTATCTCATGTGACTCTCGTTGAAGGGCGGACCGAGGATCGAATGGAGCAAGTTCTTTGCGAGAGGGGCGCGAAGCGCGTGGTAGCGATTGTCGACCCGCCGCGAAAGGGGTTGACGGGGGCAGCTCGTGAGAAAATTTCTCAGGCAAAAAATCTGAATCCGCTCGTCTACGTTTCTTGCAATCCATCGGCGCTTCTTCGGGATCTTGAAGCCTTCCTTCACGCGGGGTGGCGGGTCGACACCGTCCTCCCCTTTGACTTTTTCCCCCGCACCCAGCACCTCGAAACAGTGGTCCGGCTCCTTCCCGGATTGACGGAGGGAGAGCCCGGACCTTATGATACGGGCAATGACTGAGGAAAAATTGACGACCGCCCGGGCGATGATGGTGCCGGAGGCAACCGCCCTATCTAAAGACGTCACCGTGGCGGAGGCCGTTCGAAAGATTCGTTCGTTGGGGAAAAAACAGCCGCTCTACTATGTCTATGTCACCGACAGCGAGAATCACCTCGAGGGCGTTCTTGCCATGAGGGATTTAATTCTGGCGGACCCCCAGACGCCGGTGAGTTCCGTGATGAGACAGGCGGTTTCGGTCCCGGCTGAGATGGACCGGGAAGAAATTGTGAGACTGGCGGCAAGGCACCGTTATCTCGCGGTTCCCGTGGTGGATTCGGAGGCCCGGCTTCTCGGGACGATTCATTCCGAGGCCCTGATTGAGGCCGCCCAGGAGGAGGCCTCGGAAGATATTCAGAAGATGTTCGGTGCGGGCGGGGACGAGCAGGTTCTTTCTTCGGTTATTTTCTCGGCGAAGAAAAGACTCCCATGGCTTCACGTGAATCTCGCCACGGCATTTCTCGCTGCCGCCGTGGTCGGCCTCTTTGAAAATACAATTGCGCGAATTACGGCGCTTGCGGTCTTTCTTCCGGTGGTGGCCGGTCAAGGAGGGAACGCCGGGGCCCAGACCCTGGCCGTGGTGATTCGGGGCTTGGCCCTGGGTGAGATTGAAAAAGGGTCTGTGAAACGCGTTCTTTTTAAGGAGGCGGGCCTCGGACTTTTGAATGGAATTGTGGTGGGGATCGTGACCGCACTCACGGCTTACCTTCTTGAAAAAAATCCCTTCTTTGGTTTGGTCATTGGTCTTGCCATGGTGGTGAATATGCTGGCGGCCTGTGTGGCCGGGGCTGCGATTCCGATTCTCATGCGCGCCTTCGGATGGGACCCGGCCCAATCCTCCTCCATTATTCTCACGACGGTCACCGACATCGTCGGCTTCTTTTCCTTCCTCGGCCTCGCCACGCTCTTCCAGCATCTTCTGATATAATACGGCCCAGCCGGTTAACCTGCCGATGCCAACAAAACCTTCGAAGAAACTGGAGACCTTTCCGAATCCCTGCCCGGGACGGGAGTATGAGATTTCTTTTGACTGCCCCGAATTTACCTGTGTCTGCCCTCGGACGGGGCAGCCTGATTTTGCAACGATTCGCATTCGTTACGTGCCGGACCGGAACTGCGTGGAACTGAAAAGCCTCAAGCTTTACCTCTGGTCCTTCCGTAACGAGGGGCATTTCCACGAAGAGGTGACCAATCTCATTCTCGACGATTTGGTGAAGGCGGCGAAGCCCCGGCGGATGTCGATCGAAGGGGATTTTTACGTGCGGGGTGGAATCCACACGGTCGTGCGGGCGAATTATGGAAAAAGGGGACAGTCCCCTTAAAGGGGACAGGCAAAAACGGGTACCCCCAAAAAGGGGACTGTCCCCTTTGCTGGGTTTGTTGGGGTTGGCATGGGTCTTATTTGGTCTGGATCTTTTTCATTACGGCTATCACCTCGGACGGGACGCCTCGCTCCTTGAAATCCCGGGGGTTTTGTCAAATCTGGCCGGGAAGGCGGCACTCTTCGTTGGCCTCTCAGCTCTTTTCCTTGCGGACCTTCGGGGATTGATTTTCATTTGCGGTTTTAGTCTGATGCTGACGGGAATCGAAACGAAGGCTTCCGCCGCCATGACGTATGAAAGCTGCGAGAGGGCGCGCGAATTTTTAAAAGAGGCGGGAGTGGCCAGGGACGCCAAAGAGAATTTTTTTGGGCGGATGAAAATTATCCCGCCCCGGTCGAGCTTTCCACCGGAGATGGACAAGGTGACCTGGTGGGGGGCTTTTAAACCCTTTGAATTCTGGGAGAGTCCGGAGTTTAATGCCGTTTGGATTAATCCGAGCGGCCAAGCGGTAGGCCGTGCGACATTTCGAGGGAGTCACTGCCAGCTTGCAAAAACGACGCTTCCCGTTGAGAATCTACCGCAAAGGAAACTCGAGCCCGGGATCTGGCGCGTGATTGTGAGCTGTGAAGACGTTGTCATCGACCATCACCCGTTTGCCGTGGTCGGGCCTCACGTGGCACCGATCGATGCCGGTGGGGGGCAGGAACAAGGCATGATGATTTGGGTCGACCCGGAGTAAATGAAGTGGAGAATCCGATGGGGGAGAATGAAATTCGAAATGAACTTCTGAAGCTCGTGAAGGAAAAAGCAGTGCGAGAAGGGGACTTTACCCTTTCCAGCGGGAAGAAGTCCACTTTTTATATCGACGGGAAGCAAGTCACCCTCGACCCCCAGGGAATCCTCCTCCTTGGAAAGACGGTTCTTGCAATGCTTCACGGCAGTGCGGCAGAGGCCATCGGAGGACCGACGTTGGGCGCAGACCCGATTGCGGCGGCGGTGAGCCTTTTAAGCTCTCAGACCGGAAAACCCTTGAAGGCCTTTATTGTCCGGAAAGATGAGAAGAAGCACGGCACTCAAAAAAGAATCGAGGGCCCTCCGCTTGAGGCTGGGGACCGGGTCGTGATTGTGGAAGATGTTGTCACCACCGGAAAGTCCGTCTTGGAGGCAATCCGGGAAGTTGAAAAATTAAAGTGCCGTGTCGTGAGGGTGATTTGCCTCGTGGACCGCCAGGAAGGGGCGGGCGAGCTCCTGAAGAACTACCAATTTTCCCCGATTTTTACGAGAGCAGATTTCGGGATTTAAGGTCGGAGATCCTTCGCTCAGGATGACGGGAGAAAGCAACCCGTCACTTCTTAACGTAATCCAGAACGTCGCGCTTGGCCTCCGGCGCCGCCGGCTTCGCAAATTCTTCCGGTCCGAGCGGCGGAGCCGCCGCTTCTTCGGCAATCGGCGGAGCTGCCTCTTGCGGGCTCACTTCAAATTCCTCTTCTTCGGATTCGAGGCAGTTTTTGTAGGAGCGGGACACGGGGAAGCCGTTGAAGCCGGGGACCCAGAATGTGGCGAGGTCCAAGGCGCCTGAAGTCACACGAAGCGCGGTGCAGGCGATTCCGCTTCCAAGCCCGGTCAAGGAACCGACAACCGGCGGGCCTTCTTTAGAACCCTCGACCGTATGGACGATGACATCGACAAAACAGGTCGCCACATTCAAAAGTCCTCGCCCGAGCATTCCTCCGAATTTCGTTCCGTAGACATCCGATCGGGCCGCATCCCAGAGGTCGTCTACCGCCTTCTGGGCCCAGACGTTGGGAGTGAAGAAAAGGGAAAGGAAGAGGACAAGAAGGGCAACTTTTTTCATCGCAGCGCTCCTTATGTTAGGGTGAGAAACATATTGTCAGAAAGACTCATTAACTCGCACCAATTTATTCGATTTTATCCCGGGAATCAACTTTTTTTGTCTCTTGTTCGGAATCCTTGTCGTTCTCGACCGACGCTGCCCAACCCCGTCCAGACAATCTCCGTGGCATTCAGCGTTTTCTCGTCACGGAAGGCGGCCTAAAAATTTTTCCCAGGCAGACCTTGCGTAACTAGTCTCCTTATAACAATTTATAGCAAAAGTATTATAGCAATATATAGCAG
>CAYJTI010000117.1:0-4694 GCA_964373135.1 uncultured bacterium
AAAACTCTCCCTCAAAAAAGTCACTCAAGACGTGCTCGTGCGTAAGTTGGGCTAAAATCTTCTCAAGGTCGTGGACGACTTGAGAAATGAAGGAGGCTTCATTCCAGACGGGGAGCACCAGGGACAGACTCTTCATTCTTAACGTTTCGAGGCGGGGAGAAGCTCGAGGACTTTTTCCTCCAGCTGGTGGGGAAGTAATCCCGAGCGTCCGAGGAGATAGTCGCGGTCCCCTGTGACCGCTTCGAATTTTTCGACAATGCCCAAGCGGAGGAGGGTGGCGCTCCCTTCGCCTTTCTCCGAGAGGATTTCGGCGACCGCGCTTCCGAGCCCTCCCACCCGGCCATGCTCCTCAACCGTGAGGACCCACCGGGTCCTTTTCGCAAAACGCAAAATTGCCTCACGGTCAATCGGCTGAACGGTGTGGAGATTGACGACAGAGGCCTCAATCCCGTGGCTGCGCGATAAACGCGAGGCGCACTCCAAAACATTTCCCAGAATGATGCCGCAGCCGAAGAAGGTGACATCGTCACCCTCCCTCAAAACGCGGGCTTGGCCGATTTCAAAATCGGATGAATTTTGAGTCAGGACAGGTTCGCCTTTCTTGCTGAGTCGAAGGTAAGCCGGGCCCGGCCGGCGGAGCATGGCCCGTGTCGAGAGGCCCGTCTCAACAGGATCTGCCGGACAGAGAATGGTCATATTCGGAATCGAACGCATCAAGGCGATGTCTTCGGTGGCGTGGTGGGTGAAGCCCGCGATTCCATAGGCGAGGCCTGCGCCGACGCCGACGATTTTCACATTATGGTTCGGGAAACAAATATCGTTTCGAATTTGTTCGAAGGGCCGCAGGGCACAAAAGTTGGCTATCGAGTAAACCACGGGGAGCCGCCCTGCCGCTGCCAGGCCCGCCGCACACCCCATCATATTGGCCTCGGCGACGCCCACGTTGATAAATCGGCTGGGAAATTCCGACTGGAATTTCTCAAAGACCGTGTAACCGAGGTCCGCCGTGAGGAGATAAAGGTCTGGATTCACCCGGGCTTCTTCCAGTAACGTGTTCACAAAGGCTTCGCGCATGGGGAACCCTTACTCCACTTCTTGAAGCGCCTGCTGGTAGACGCCTTCATTCATCGTGAGATAATGCCAGTCTAGTTTTCCTTCCATAAAGGAGACTCCTTTCCCCAAGACGGTGTGGGCAATAAAGGCACTGGGCTTATCCTTTTCGAGGGGGAGGCGGGCGAATTTTTGTTCCAGCTTCTGGAGGTTGTGGCCATCGACTTCGGCCGCGCCCCAACCAAAAGAGCGCCACTTATCCATGAACGGGTCTAATCGGAGGATCTTCTCGGTCGGGCCCAAGGCCTGCATCTTGTTGTAGTCAACCATGACCGTCAAGTTATCGAGCCGGTGCTGGGCGCTGAAAAGCGCCGCCTCCCAAATCGAGCCTTCGTTGCACTCGGCGTCGCTCAGGAGGACAAAGACCCGGAAAGGATTCTCCGTCTGCTTGGCGGCGAGAGCCAGCCCGTTGGCAATGGCAAGGCCGTGTCCCAGGGAGCCGCTGGCAAACTCCAGACCGGGGAGCCGGGTATCTTCCGGGTGGACCGCTAATCGGCTCCCATTTTTGCAAAACGTGAAGAGCTCCTCCTCCGAAAAAAACCCGCGGCGGCACAAGACCGCATAGAGCGCGGCGGCCGCATGTCCCTTGCTCAGAAGAAATCGGTCGCGGAGCGGCCATTTCGGCTGCGTTGGGTCTACCTTCAGGATCTTACCGTAGAGAACGGTCAGGAGATCGATGATGGAGAGGGCTGAGCCCACGTGGCCCGTTTTCCCGTTGAAGGAGATTTTGAGGATGTCGGCCCGAAGCTTTCTTGCGAGGGGGGCTAATTCTTTTTCCGATGATTCCATTTGAGGTCCCACCCATAGTAAGTGAGGTAGTAATTCATCGAGTCCTCTGAACTATTTTCAGGCAAAATGGCCCGGTCCAAACCGGTCATCACCTGAACGTCGTAGACCTGGAAGCCTTGTTTCCAAATGAGCGTTCCTTCGACGGCGCCGGTTTTGAGGTTGACAAAGGCGAGTCCGCATTGACTCTTGCGGCTGTCGAGGCCCGGGGCATAAGGCTCATAGGTTGGGATGACCTTAGAAAGTCCGACCATGGCATAGCCTTCCAAGAAGGCCAAGCCCCGGGTAAATCCAGGGAGTTTTGTCACGCAGGTGTATCGGCCTCTCTTCGGGTCCAAGGTTCCCAACTCTCCCATTCCGCTGTCACAGAGCCAAAGTTTTCCGCCAAACCGGCGAATGGAATGGGGGCAGGTGAGGCCGCGATAGATTGTCTCCCGGGTGGAGCCGGCGAAGACGACCCCCTTATTTTTTGGGCCATAACCTGCTTTCCAAGGTTTGGCTTGCGTCGGCTGGTCAGAAAAGGCGGTAAAGAAGCAATCTTTAAGGGTCCTTCCTTTGGCAATGGAATTAAGCTGGAGATAATTCGTCTGGAACGCCTTTGGGCCGAGAGGGTCAAGGCACTTTGGGTGCCAAACCCTCTCAAAACCTCCTTGGGGGGAGACTCGGGCAAGGAAATTGAGACCCGTGGCGGTGAGGTAAAGATCTCTGCCCATTTTTACAAGATCGTGTGTCGAAAAATTGCCGGGGAGGAAGAAACTTTTCACAGGGACTAAAAGGGGCGAATCGAGTCGTGAGGTTCGAGCCCGAGATTGCTCGGCCCTCAAGCTCGGCAAAATCGGCGGGAGCACCTCGGATTCAAAATCAGTTGGAAGGGCTCGGAAATAAACAATCTGGTTGGGGGAGCGGGTGCTCGTGACCACGAGCGATTCTCCGTCCCACCAGAGCCCTGAAGGGTGGGGGATGTCGAGCGAATGGGTATAAACCCGCCCCTTCTTTCCATAAACGAGAACGAGTTTATGCTCATACTCCAAGCTCACGGCGACGGCCGTCTTCAGTCGTGTGAGAAGGGCCCCGAGCCCCGGAGAGGCGAGAGAGTGAAGTTTTTCAGCGGGCGCGGCCTTCAGAGGCGGGAAAGGAATATTTTTTACATCGTCCCGATACATTTTTTTAATCCGCTCAATTTTTTCGTCAGCCGCCGTCGTCATGGGGTGGGGCGCGCTCTCGTCATGGAAGTTCCTGGGGATGATAGCCGAATAAGCCCTGCGCTTGGCAGGTGATTCTGAAGATTTCGCTTCTGACTTGCTGGGAGATGAGCCGGCGTATTTTACTTTCATAAGTTTGCGAAGGAGTCGGGATTCCTCCAAACGGTTTGACCTCGTTTAAAGGCGTCCCATTCCAAGAGGGTTTCCGGAGCTGCTTTTGATAGGAAATGCCCAAAAAGCGGCAAACGGATTTTAAGGCCTGGGTCGGTTTTGAAAGGAGGTCTTCATAACGAAGAGTCAGGAAATGTTCTGGGTATTTTGACCGGTAATAGAAACCTAAGTAAGCGCAAAGATTCCAGATCTGGGCGAATTCTTTCAACTTCAAATGGGGAAGTCTCTTTTTGGTGTCGTAGAAGGTCGAGAGCGGGTGTCGGATGAGGTGGACAAATTTGGCCGCCGGGAAATCGCACAGAACCTTATCGGCGTCGACAAAAAGAATCGGACAATGCCCGAGAATTGCCCACTCTCCCTTGGAAACGGTGCGGTTCGCCCAGCTTAAAAAGAAACTTGTGAGATAGGACTCCAGGACCGTTGCTCGTGAAACCTTCCCCCCATGACTTTTGAGCCGGCGGCCGAACTCATGGACCCACTCGGTCGGAGAAACCTTCAGGTGGAATCCGGAATATTTACTTTTCTCGGGATTTTCGAGATAACCTTTGACTTCTTCATTTAAGATGAGCCGGTGAAGTGTTTCGTAGGAGCCGATTTCGTTTGGCAAATTGGGCCAGCGGTAACGCTCCTGAAAACAATAGCCCTTTAAGTTGTCTTTGCTGAGGCGGGAACCAAGCTGCATTTCGAAGGGATAAACCTTGAGTTCAGGGTGGCCGTCAAAGAGTCGGTGTAAAAATCCCCCCCCGCTTTCGTGGAGGGCTGAAATTAAAAAAAGAGGAAGCGGACTGATTCCCTCCCGAGCGATCTCAAGGGGGCGGTCGGCTTCCGCAGCCTGCCCGGAAGGAATGGCGAAGGTTTCAACCTCGACACGTCCCTCAGAAATTGTATTCATAACCACTGGTCTTGTCACAAGATAGGCCTAAAACCTATTTCCCCGTCACCCTTTACCCTCTCCCCTAAAGGGGGAGAGGTGTGGGTGAGGGGGTTGAAACCGGGTGCGAATTTGTCCAACGGTTTATTGCAGGAATTTTAACAGAACTGAACGGGAAGTGTTCAGCTTTTTTGCGGACCTGGCCGCGTTGCTTGTCAGGGCACACTTTGTTATCATAAGCGGCTCCGTGAGTTATGACGAAGATCGGAATTGATATTCAGGCGACCCGAGGCCAAATCACGGGCCTCGGTGTCTACACAAAGAATTTGGTTCATGCCCTTCTAGAAGAGAGACAGAACGGCTACGAATTTACTCTTTTTTGCCGGGGGCAGGGGAGAGATTGGAATACCTTCGAACGCCTGATTTGGGAAAACGTCGAGTTGCCGGGTCGCGCCAAACGGGAAGGAATTCGAATCCTCCATGTCCCCGCCTTTTCACCCCCTTGGAGGAAACCTTGCCGGGTGATTGTGACCGTCCACGATCTGATTGGGATG
>CAYJTI010000118.1:0-4598 GCA_964373135.1 uncultured bacterium
AGGTCGAGGATTTATTCCGCCTATTTTTTCCCGCCTCGAAGCTTCATGTTTTTGAAAGAAGTTGGCTCACCGACGGCGTCTCCTTTGCGGAATCGGTGACGAAATTATTTGAGATGGGGAGAAAACTCAGGAGCGAACGTTATGACCTTGGAATCGACTTTCGGGGAGACCTTCGGACAATTCTTCTTTTGACTGTTGCGGGGATTCCCGAGCGGTGGGGGAGAGACGGCACGGGCGGTGGATTTCTGCTGACGAGGCGGCTCTCAAACGCTTACCGAAGGCACGAGATGCTGGAGCACTTGGAACTCGTGCAGCCCGTGGGGGCGCCGGGAAACGTGGAGATTCGGAAACTTTCTGTCCCCGAAAAAGAGAACCCGAAGGTGGAAGAGTGGCTCAAGCGAGCCGGGGAGAGAAAGAAAATCGTCATTCATTTTGGAGCCGGTTACCCCTCGAAACGCTGGGCCCTCTCGAACTACGTCGAGATTGCAAAACGCATCCGTGAAAAAGGGCTGGGGGTGCCGATTTTTGTGGGGTCGGAAGGAGAGAGGAAACTCTTGGATTCCAGCCCCCAGGGGCTGGGCGGAAACTTTCTGGACCTCATTGGAAAAACGACGCTGGAAGAGCTCTTGGGGGTGCTTCGCCGCTCGGATCTTTTCATTGGCAACGATTCGGGGCCGGCTCACTTGGCCGCCCTCCTCGGCTGCCGGATGGTGGTGATTTTCAGCGGAACGAACGACGTCCGACGCTGGTCCCCCTGGTCGTCCAAACTCCGGATTGTCCGTCATCCGGTTCCTTGCTCCCCCTGTGAGGAAAGAGTTTGTCCACTCGAAAAACAGTACTGCCTGGAGGAAATTTCGGTTGAGGAGGTCTTCGGCGCCGTTGAAGAAGCCTTGCGAAGCTGACATCATTTTGGACGCCCGGATGATTCATCATTCCGGGATTGGAACCTACCTCCTCGGCCTCCTCGGAAAATTCGAGAACCACCCCTTTTTTCGGGAGCGGTCCTTGCGGCTGGCCGTGGGGAATTCCTTTTCGAACGAGTTCGGGGGGGCAGATGGAAGGATTCGATTTCGTTCTCCCATTTACTCCCTCTGGGAACAGCTGGAATACCCCTTTCATTTGAATCGATGCCGGCTTTGGCACGCGCCCCATTACAACGTCCCGGTCGTCAAAGGGAGAAGCCGCCTGGTCGTGACCGTTCACGACCTCATTCACTGGATTTTCCGAAAAGAGTTTTTCTCGCTCCCGCAGGCGGTTTATACAAGGTTCCTGTTTCAAAGGGTCGTTCGGCTCGCCGACCGAATCATTACGGTGTCGGAACAAACCAAGGACGACCTCGTGCTCCACTTTAAGGCCCGGCCGGACGGGATTCGAGTGATTCACGAAGGGGTGAGTGAGGAATTCTTCAGCCCGCCGGAGGCGATTGAAAGGGAGAAATGTTTACAAAAATACGGGCTCCCCGGCCGTTTTTTTCTTTACGTCGGGTTGATTAAGCCGCACAAGAATGTCGACCGGCTCGTGGAGGTATTTCGAAAGCTGCGGGGCGAGAGAAAACTTTCGAGCTCACTCGTGGTCATTGGACCGAAGAGCCGCCGTTATCCACGTGCCTACCATTCCCTTCAAAGGCTTCGCTCGGAAAACGGGGTTCACTATCTCCCTCGCGTGGAATCGCGCCGGGACCTTATCTCGCTTTACGCCTCAGCCCTGGCCTTGATTCATCCCTCTTATTACGAAGGATTCGGGCTGACCTCGCTTGAGGCGATGGCCGCCGGAACGCCGGTCATCGTTTCCCGGGCCGCCTCACTGCCCGAGGTGGTTGGAGACGCAGGCCGTTATGTCGACCCTTACTCCAATGCTTCGCTTGCGGAATCAATGGTCGAAGTCGAGGGGAATGAGCGCTTGAGAAAGGAACTGGCAGAGAAAGGGAGGACGCAGGCTCGGAAATTCAGTTGGGCGGAAGCGGCCGAGAAGACCATCGAAGTTTACCGAAACCTGCTGGACAATCCATGAATGCCAAATCACTCGATTCGCTCCGGGTCGCGCTGGTCCACGACTGGCTTTATCACATGCGAGGGGGAGAAAAGGTGTTAGAGTCCTTTGCCGAAATTTTTCCAAGCGCGACGATTTACACCCTTTTTTCAAATCGGAGTTCACTTTCGCCTTCGCTTCAGCGGATGAAAATAAAAAACTCGTTCCTCCAACTGATTCCTGGGATTGAAAGATTTTACCGCTGGCTTCTGCCGGTTCTTCCGCTTGTCGTTCGGACGCTTCGAATCAAAGAGGCGGACCTTGTGCTCTCTTCGAGCCACTGTGTCGCCAAAGGGGTCCGGGTGCCTCAGGGTGCCTGCCACGTCTGCTACTGCCACACCCCAATGCGTTACCTCTGGGGATTTGAGAGGGAATATTTCGGGGGATTTCCTCGATTTCTACGGGGACTGCTTCGGCCGCTCTTTGAGATTCTAAGGAAATGGGATGTCCGGACAAACGAAGGCGTCAACCATTTTCTTTGTAATTCCGAGACGGTGCGCGGCCGGATTCAGGAGTTTTATCGCCGGGAGGCGGTTGTGGTGCCTCCGCCGGTTGGTGCGGAATTCTTTCAACCCGATTCCGTTTCTGGCGGCTGCGGGGACTATTACCTTATTGTGTCTGCGCTCACTCCTTACAAGCGGGTCGACCTGGCGATTGAAGCCTTCAATCACTGGGACCGGAAGCTCTGGATTGCCGGAGACGGGCCGTGTCGGAGGAGACTTGAGAGGCTCGCAGCCTCCTCGAATATCCGGTTTCTCGGGAAAGTTTCCGATGCCGAATTGAAGCGGCTCTACACCGAGGCGAAAGCGCTCGTCTTTCCCCAAGAGGAAGACTTTGGGATTGTTGCGTTGGAGGCCCAAGCCTGCGGCACCCCGGTCATCGCCTTCGCTTGCGGCGGCGCCCTTGAGACCGTGGAAGAGGGGATTTTTTTCTACGAGCAGACGCCCGAGGCCCTGCGAAAGGCGGTTTTAGAGTTCGAATCGAAGAGGTTCGAGCCGAAAAGATTACAGGAATTGGCGCGTCGATTTGACAAGCCGGCATTTAATCATAAGATAAGGCTAGCGATTGAAAATGTTATCCACTAGAAAACGTTCCCTCCAGTTTTGGCTTTCCTGCGGAGCCGACATTGCGTTTCTCATTCTGAGCTTTTTAACCGCTTATTGGGTCCGGTTTTCGGAAGTCTTGATGCCTGCGGACCGGGGCGTCCCTCCGTTCGAGGAATACGCGAAGGCGCTCGTCGTTGTGATTCCGGTTTATCTTTGGGTTTTTCGCTCTTACGCGCTCTATTTACCCGAGAAGCAGCGACGAAGGGTCGAGGAGATCTTCATCGTGATTAAAGGGGTGGCGGTCGGGACCCTCCTCTTGATGGCGTTGACCTTCCTTTACCGGGGATTTTCCTATTCGCGTGTTTTCCTGGTCTTTCTATGGGTCTTTGCCTCCCTTTTCGTGAGCCTGAGCCGGTATCTCCTCATCCAGTGGCAGTACCAGCTGAGGCGCAGCGCGAAAGATTTGCGGAGGATTCTGATTGTCGGCGCGAATCGGAATGCCCGCCGGCTGATTGAATGGTCCCGGGCGAACCCGCATCTGGGACACCGAATTGAGGGGGTCTTGACGCGGGAGAAGAATTTGGTTGGAAAACATTTGGATGGGGTTCCCATCCTCGGCACGTTGGAAGAATACGATGCATTGGTCGAGCAGTCCCACCCGGATGAAGTCATCATTGCCGACACCGGGCTTCCGAAAGAAAAAGTGGCGAGTATGCTCCTCCGCTGTGAAGACGGCCTCGTTTCCTTCAAGGTCGCCGCCGACCTTTATGGAGTTGTGACGAGCAACCTCGACATGGAATATGTCGCCTCGGTCCCGCTGCTTGGGCTCCGGCGTCTTCCCCTGGATGACCCTTGGAACCGGGTGTTGAAGCGGTCACTCGACTTTGCAATCTCAACCGTCCTTTTAGTTCTTCTCATGCCGGTGATGCTCCTGACAGGGGTGGTCATTAAACTCACGGACAGAGGAGCCATCTTCTACACTCAGGAACGGGTGGGACAGGACGGTAAGAACTTTCGATTGTATAAATTTCGGACCATGCGTCCCGACGCAGAAGCGGGGAGCGGTCCGGTTTGGACGAAGAAGGGGGACCGGCGCTGCACACCCGTCGGGAGTTTTCTACGGCGTTTCAACTTTGACGAGCTTCCTCAACTTTGGAACGTGGTGAAGGGGGAGATGAGCCTCGTGGGTCCGAGGCCTGAGCGGCCGCACTTTGTGAATCAGTTCCGGAGTGAGGTCCCCCGTTACATGGCTCGGCATAAAATCAAGTCGGGCATTACCGGGTGGGCCCAGGTCAATGGTCTCCGGGGAAATAGCTCTGTCCAAGAACGGATTAAATACGACCTTTACTATGCGGAGAATTGGTCCCTTTTGTTTGACCTCGAAATTCTTTTCATGACGCTTTTTGCTTTTAAAAATGCCTATTGAGGGAAAAGGATTGGGTGAGGGGTTGGTTCCCGTCTCGGTCGTCGTGATTGCCAAGAACGAAGAAAAGTGACTCGAAGAGTGCCTCCGGAGTGTTTCGT
>CAYJTI010000119.1:0-4584 GCA_964373135.1 uncultured bacterium
TTGCTTTAATGAAAGTTCAGCACGACCGTGAGCGGCAGAAGTTTTGGGTGAGGCTCGGAGAATACGAATCGAATTTGATGTATGCCCAAAAGGGAAAGGTGCTCGACTTTTATCACATTTACGTCCCCGAGCCTTTTCGGAATCGAGGGATTGCGGGCAAGATTTTAATCGCCGCTTTCGACTACGCCGAAAAAGAGGGCTTCAGGGTGGTTGCCACCTGCCCCTTCATTCGCCGCGATTTCCTTCCCCGGTTTCCGGAATATCAGAAGCTTGTGAAATCAGGGAAATTCCCGTTCCACTAAAACTGTCCCCGGCAGAACCGGTTCGCCAGAACCGGTTCGCCGGAACCGGTACCTGACAAAAGTTCAGGTCAAATTGGCCGATAATCAAACCCGAAAGGGAACTCTACAGGGTGAGCAAAATCTTGGCAGATTCGGGCCAGGCCGCGCCCTCGGTGTCAGAGAAGGGTCACGTCGAACGAAGGCGGCGCGAGCTCTTCCCCCAAGCCACCGATTCCGAGTGGAACGATTGGCACTGGCAGCTCCAGCAGGCGGTGACGTCGCTTGAGGCCGTCATGGCCTATGGGAGGATTCCAGAGTCAGAACGGGCCGCACTCGTTCGGGTCATCGAAAAATATCCGGTCATCATTCCTCCTTATTACCTCTCCCTGATTGATTTTGAAAATCCGAAAGACCCCATTCGTCTCCAATCGTTTCCCGCTCAGGAGGAGATTGAATTTGTCGACGTCGGCGAACCCGACCCCCTCGAGGAAGAGGAGGATATGGTGGTGCCCGGCCTGGTCCATCGTTATCCCGACCGGGTCTTGGCGCAGGTGACGAATCTCTGCCCGATGAATTGCCGCCACTGCACCCGGAAGCGGGAATGGGAAGAAGGGATTTGGATGCGAAGCGAGGCCGAAATCGACCGCATGGTCGACTATTTGGCGAAGACGCCCGAGGTGCGGGACGTTCTCCTTTCGGGCGGCGACCCCCTGGTCCTTTCGACCCCCAAACTGGAAAAGATTCTGACAAAGTTTCGCGCGATTCCCCATCTCGAAATCTTAAGGATTGGGACTCGATTTCCGGTCGTCCTCCCGCAGCGCCTTGACGACGAACTGGTGGAGATGCTCTCTCGATACCGGCCGCTTTGGGTGAACACGCATTTTAATCATCCCCGGGAAATCACCCGGGAGGCCTCACTCGCCTGTGAAAGGCTCCAACGGGGCGGCATTCCGATGAATAATCAAAGTGTCCTCCTCCGGGGAGTGAACGACAATGTGCCGGTGATGAAGGCCCTGTGCCACGGCCTCCTCAAGATTGGCGTCAGGCCGTATTACCTCTACCAATGTGACCCCGTGCGGGGGGCCGAGCATCTGAGGACTTCCATTTGGAAGGGGATTGAAATCATCGAAGGGCTCCGGGGCCACACCACGGGCTTCGCCGTGCCGCAATTTGTGATTGACGCCCCTGCGGGCGGCGGAAAAATTCCGGTCGGTCCGAACTACCTTTTGGCGGAAACCGAAGACGGGGTCCTCCTCAGAAATTATGAAGGCTTCGTTTTCGAATACAAGAACCCGGTGCCCGAGGAAGCGGGAGAAGCCCGAATCAAGCAGCGGTCGTTTTATTCGAGCGAGCGGCTTGCCCGGCGTCAAAAATTTCACAACGGGAGGCGAAAGGTTTTCGGTTATCACGGCCAAAGAACCTGGGGAAACGGCCGGTCCCAATCGGCCTGAGCGGTGCGAATCGGGATTACCTACAATTTAAAAAGCGATTTCCCGGCGGTCCCCGGTGCCGTCCTGGCTCGAGACGCTCAGGAGGAATTCGACCTTCCCGGCACGGTTGAAGCGATTCGGGCGGTCTTGGCGGAGGAAGGAAACGAAGTTTTATTGCTGGGGGGAGACCTCGGAGTCGTTGAAAAGATCCGGCAGAACGGAATTGAATTTGTTTTCAATATTGCGGAAGGGTTTCAGGGGCGAAGCCGGGAGGCGCATCTCCCTTCGCTCTTAGAGATGCTCGGTATCCCTTACTCCGGTTCTGACCCCGCCGGTTTAGCCGTCACCCTGGATAAATCCCTGGCGAAAAGAATCGCCCTGTCGCTTGGAATTCCAACGCCCAAGTTTTGGGTTTTGGAGGACCCCTCCGAGACAAAGGAGGCGGCCGGTCCCTTCCCGCTCTTTGTGAAACCACTCTGGCAGGGGTCGAGCATTGGGATTCGCCGTTCCTCTCGGGTCGAAGACCGGGCCTCGCTGGAAAGAGAAGTGGAGACGGTCTTCGAGGGTTGTTCTGGAGAACCGGTTTTAGTCGAAGCGTATGTGGCCGGGCAGGAGGTGACCGTTGGAATCCTCGGGAATTCGGAGCCCGAAGTGCTCGGGGCAATGGAAGTTGCCTTCAAGAATTCTCAGGAGGGGGATTTCTGTTACTCCCTGGAAGTCAAGCGCCGGTGGAGAGAGCTTGTGGATTACCATTGTCCGCCCCGGCTCGATTCTGGCCTCGTCAGTAAAATCGAGGAGGCGGCCCTTTCGCTTTTCAAAGCAATGCGTCTCCGGGACTTTGCCCGGATTGACTTTCGGGTGGACCGGGAAGGACATTTTTACCTTCTCGAAGCCAACCCCTTGGCAGGGCTTTCGCCGGACTCGGGGGACCTCGTGCTCCTCGCCCAGAAAAGGGGCTGGAATTATCGGGACCTCCTCCTTAAAATTACGCGAAGCGCTATGACCCGTTACCCCCATTTAGCTGCGGCCCCTCGATGAGAAAGATTTTGACGGGTTTCACTACGGTTCTCCTTGTCCTTCTTGCGGGCTGTGCCACCCGCCCCCCGGCGCCTCGATTCACGACTCCCTATGTGTCGACCGGCGGAGGAATCACGCATCTTTTGGTAAAAGGGGAGACGGTCTGGCGCCTGGCCGAAACCTACGGGGTCAACCCCAATGCCATCCTGGCTGCGAATCGAATCAAGGATGCAAGCAGCTTAGAGGTCGGAACTCCCATTTGGATTCCCGGCGCCCGGCGGGAACTCCGGGTCCTTCCCTTCCTTCCGGAGAGCAGCCGGTGGCAATACATTATTATCCACCACAGCGCCACGGAGGTCGGAGGCGCCGAGCTCTTTGACCGGGGCCACCGCCGGAGGGGATTCTGGAACGGGCTCGGTTACCACTTTGTCATTGATAATGGAAAGGGCGGGATGCAGGACGGGCAGATTGAGATTGGACACCGATGGAACCATCAGATGGACGGCGCCCACTGCAACGCCGCCGACATGAACAAAAAGGGAATCGGAATCTGCCTGGTCGGAAATTTTAATGAGGATTCCGTCTCAAGGAATCAATCGGATTCGCTCGCCTGGCTGGTTCGCCAGCTTCAGATGAAATACCACATTCCGGCCTCCCGGGTTCTTCGCCACAATGAAGTGCCCGGGAAGAGGGGAAAGACCGACTGTCCCGGAACCCGCTTTCCCTGGTCAAGCTTTCGAAAGCAAATCCTTTCCTGAAATGGTGACAGTGACCAAAAAAGCAAAAATGGTGACAGTCACCAAAAAAGGGGACAGTCAGGCCGGGCCCTCTCGAATCGTCAAATTTCGGAAATAGAGGAGGCCTTTTTTCTGATTCCCCGCCTTGGCATTGGAAAAAACGAAGCTCATCTCAACGAGAGGCGTGGAGCGAGTGAAGCGGAGAGGAAAAGAAAAGAGCTGCCAGCTTTCTTTAATTCCCCTTGGATTAAAAGCCCGCACCACGCCGGAAGCGGACTTCAATTCCACTCGAAAGGCCTCCGGAACGCCTTCCTCCGGATTCCCCCGGGCTTCAAATTCCAAGAGAGCGAACTGGGCGAGGTCCAGGTCCCTTGTCTTGAAGTAGACCCCGGTGAAGGAGCCGATGGGAAAGACATCATAGCCCGCCGCCAGGTGGACCTCGCCACTTTTCTCGTCACGGAGAAATTCCCGTTCGGCATAACCCAAATCGGGCGTGTAGAACGTTCCGTGGTCAAAAACGTAACGGAAGAAATTTCCGGCCTCTTTGGAAAGGTCCATCTGGCGCCGCTCGGCGGCTAAACTTTTCTGAATGAGGTCATACGCCTCCTTCATCCGGTTCCAGTCGTCCCGGCCGACACGGACCGGTTCGCCGGGAGAAGCGCCTCGTCTCGCCACGCTCTTTTCAAGTCCTTGGAGGGTCACCGAGGGGCCGCCTCGGGTCGAACGCACGGTCATCATTCCTCGGAGAACGTAAACCGAGGATTCCTTTTCCTTCGGTCCCGCATCGATTTGAAAAAGGTCCTCTTGAACCTTCGTTACCAACTCCGGCGTGGACATGTCTAGCGTGTTAAAGACCCCTCCCTTTTCCGTCGTCCCGAGAAGGGTGCCTCGCCGGAGATGGAGCCGGGGAGAGGGCTCCGGGATGGAAAGTTTCGGCCGCCGGATTTCTATTTCTGAATTTTCTTTTAAGCGAAGCCGAAGGCCGTCCCGGATTCGGAAATCGGCCTCGCCCCCCGGGCCGGTCCGAAGGCGGTCGTGAAGTTTGAGCGCTTGCCCCCGACGTGGCAGGGTCCACCCCTTGGCCTCACTTGAATGAAGCTGCCCTTGCCCCCTGAAATT
>CAYJTI010000120.1:0-4515 GCA_964373135.1 uncultured bacterium
TAAAACTCTCCCTCAAAAAAGTCACTCAAGACGTGCTCGTGCGTAAGTTGGGTTAGCTATCAACACGGTACCGGTTCTACCGGGGACAGTTTTCCCGCGAAACTGTCCCTCTCGGAACCGGTTCACCAGAACCGGTACCGCTAGAGGAGTTTCTCGAGGTCGGAAAGGTCGGTCGCTGGGAATTTGCAGACGTAGTTCTCGCAGACGTAGGCCGTGGGCTTCCCCTTGAGCGGAAGCTGATTCTTAATGAAAGGGCTGAGTTTCTCAATCTCGGATTTCGATTCCCCCTGGGCCGGGTGAAACGCCACCACTTTGTTCGGAATAAAGCGTTCGTAGATTGCTTTCAGAAAGGTTTCGGTCTCCTCGGGACCTCGCTCGGCCGAAAGCACAATTTCGCGAGAGGGCCCCAGGGCGAAATCAAGGGCAATCAACATTTGAGGATAGGCCTCGGGGTTCCGGCCAATCGCCGCTGAAAAGGCATCGAAGAGAAGCTCGGCTTTCTTTTCGAGCTCTCTCGCCATCGTGAGGCGGCCGACCCTTAAAAGGTCAAGGGCGGCGACGGAATTTCCCGAGGGGAGCGCGCCGTCATAAATCTCCTTTTGACGCACAATCAGCTTCTCAGCGTCCCTGGCGGTAAAGAAGAATCCGCCGTTCGTTTCATCCCAAAAGAGCCGGACCATTTCTTCCGTGAGCCGTTTCGCTTCGGCCAAGTAACGGGGCTCAAACGCCGCCTCGTAAAGGTCAACGAGGCCATGGACGAAAAAGGCGTAATCCTCAATCGTTCCAAGGATGGCGGCCTCTCCCTCCCGAAAACGGTGGAGGAGCCGGCCGTCTTTTCTCACGAGCTTCTCCAAAATAAAGTCAGCCGCCTGGCGGGCGCTCGCGCGATATCGAGTTTCCCCAAGGACCCGGGAGCCAAAGGCGAGGCTTGAAATCATTAAGCCGTTCCAGTCAGTCAAAATCTTGTCATCCCGATGGGGACGGGGCCGCCTCGCCCGGGCCTCGAAGAGCTTCCCCTTTGATTCTTCAAGAAGCTTCTGAATCTCAGAGGGGGACTTCCCAAATTTCTTCGCGACGGTTTCAACTTCCTCCCGAAGGGCCAGAATATTCTTGCGAGGAAACTCTCCGTGAGGGTCCTCTTGGACATTTCCCTCGGGCGAGACGCCGAAGATTTCACTCACCACCTCGCCCGCTTCCTCCCCCAAGAGCTCGGTGAGCTCTGATTTTTCCCAAACGTAAAACGCCCCTTCGCGCTTCCCGGCCGCCGCCGGGTCGAGCGAGTCCGCATCTTCGGCCGAATAAAAGGCACCTCCCGGGTCCCGGAGATCTCTCAGCACATATTCGAAAATCTGACGGGCCCGGCCGGCATCTTCCGGGCGCCCGGCCGCCTGAAAGGCCTCGAGGTAACTCTTGGCGAGAATCGCCTGGTCGTAAAGCATCTTCTCAAAATGCGGGAGAAACCACTGGGCATCGGTCGAGTAGCGGTGAAATCCTCCGCCCACGTGGTCCCAGATTCCTCCCCGGGCCATTTGGGTCAGCGTCCGTTCCACCATTTCAAGGGCTTCCTTCTCGCCCGTCCGCTTCCCGTAACGAAGGAGAAAGGAAAGGGTGTGGCTTCTTGGAAATTTAATCCCGTGGCCGAATCCGCCGTAAGTCTCGTCAAACGAAGCGCGTAAATCGCGGGCGGCCTCTCGAAAAGTTTTGTCACCGAGCGCGAGGGTTTCATCCGCTTTCGCCTCGGCCTGTTTTTGAATCAACCGGACCAGGTCGTCGCTCTGTTTGAGAAGGTTCCCTCGATTTTCTTTCCAGGCCTGAGCGACGGAATTCATCACCGTGAGAAAGCCGGGCCTTCCCAACCGGTCTTCGGGCGGCCAGTAAGTGCCGCCGAACATGGGCTTGCCGTCGGGCGTCACAAAAACGTTGAGAGGCCAGCCGCCGGAGCCCGTAAGCGCCTGAACGGCCGTCATATAAATGTTATCGAGGTCTGGCCTTTCCTCCCGGTCGACTTTAATCGAAACGAAATTTTCGTTCATCGCCTTGGCGACGCCGGGATTTTCGAACGACTCCTCTTCCATCACGTGGCACCAGTGGCAGGTGGAGTAACCGATGGAGACGAAAAGCGGTTTGTCCTCCCGGCGGGCCTTTTGAAAGGCCTCCTCGCCCCGCGGATACCAGTCGACGGGGTTATCGGCGTGCTGAAGAAGGTAAGGGCTTTTTTCCTGAGCCAAACGGTTCGTCACGAGACTTTCCTCCCCGGCTTCCGAGAAGCGCACGGCGCCAGTCAAAAGAATGAATCCAAAAATAATTTTAGTCTTCACCGCAGGCGGGTACCGGTTCTCCGAGAACCGGTACCGCAGAACCGGTACGGCAGAACCGGTACCTCTTCTGCATTGAATCAGGTTGTGGGGCGCGTAACGATAGGAGAAGGAAGGGAGACTTCGCCCGAAGGGGGGAGGGAGACCGCCTGGCTCAGGGGGGTCAATTTCCCATGATAGGTCTCGAAGGCCGAGAGTTCGTTTCTCAAAATACTCCTCAGGGAGTAAGTCTTTCCGTCCGGTGTTCCAACCAAGTAAGGTCTCCCAGTCTTTTGGGAATACGTCGCGACCCGTTCAATGAAATCCTTCGCCGTCCGGACGCCGGTCGCCCAATGGAGGAACTTGTAAAGGCACCACGTTCGGGCTTTTCTCCCGTCGTAGCTCCTGCCATTTCGAATAAACCGGTACTCCGACTCTTTCATCCGCTCAAGAAGATACCGAATCTTGACCTGTTCCGCATTCTCTCCGAGCGGTCTTCCCCACTTGGTAAAGAAGGCGGGGGCTTCAAAATTTGGAGCGGCGCTCAAAAAGATTTTTCCTTCCGGGGCCTCGAGGGAGCTCTGGGACGGGCGGTGGAAAGCGCATCCACTTGTGAAACTGGCGAAGACGAGTGAAGCTAAAAGGGCGCCGGTCAAACCAAAAATCCGCTGCACGCCGAAAAATCCTCCAGAAATTTCAGGGTTTCCTCAAAAACCTAATCGGAAGATTACCTACTCCTCCGTCAAAAGTAAAGGGTTGTGCAAAAAATTTATCGGCAGACCGGTACCGGTTCTGGAGGGGACAGTTTCGCTCACCCTCCCCTCTCTCCCTCTGGGGGAGAGGGTTTCCGCCGAAGGCGGGTCCGCCTCTGGCGGCAAGGGTGAGGGGGGAATCCTAATGGCGGCCGCTTCCGAAGAGCTGGAGGGCCCGGCTTGCAATTTTCCGGTCGTCAGGAAAGGTAAGAAAGGCGGGGCGGACGGTAAATTCACCATATTTATCATTAATGGTGTCAATGGCTTCCAGAAGATTCCGCCGCTCGTTGAGCGCTTTAAAAAGCCAACCCTCCCGGTCGCTCGGCCGGAGGCTTGAAACGCTCACCCCAAGGAGCCGGATTGGCTTTCGGGGCTTGTCAATCTCGGCAAAGATCTTCACGGCATAGTCGAAAACTGCCTTGCCGTCGTTCAAGAAGAAGGAAAGGTTCCTTTGTTTGGAGACGGTTTCAAAATCGGAAAAGCGAATCGTCGCGTGGACGGTGCGCCCCTCCACACCCCGCCGCCTGAGCCTTCGGCCGACTTTCTCGGAAAGCCAGAGAAGGTAGCGAAAGGCTTCGTTTCGATTCTCGGCCGGCCTTGTCAACGTGTAGGAGTGCCCCATCGATTTCACCGACTCGAGATAATCAAGGGGAAGCACGGGCGAATGGTCAATCCCCTGGCCCATTCGTTTGAGGACAAGGCCCAGGACGCCGAAACGCCGGAAAAGCTCCATCTCAGGAAAGGCCCCGAGGTCTCGGGCGGTAAAAATCCCCAGGGGGTTGAGACGGGCCTTGAGCCGTGCGCCGATGCCCGAGAGTTCTTCGATGGGAAGATTTTTCAAAATCCCCTCCACCTCTTCCGGACGGATTCGGAAGAGGCCGTTTGGCTTCTGGCGTTCACTTGCCAATTTGGCGAGAAGTTTATTCGGCGCAATCCCCACGGAAAGGGTGAGACGGAAATTTTCAAAAACCCAGCGCTTAATCTCTTGGGCGAGGGCGACGACGTCATCCTGAGGCAGGGTGTCGGTCATATCCATGAAGGCCTCGTCGATGGAAAAGATCTCCACGAGCGGCGTGTAGGTGGCAAGGTGCTCAAAAATCTGTTCCGAGGTGTCGGAATATTTGGAGCAGTCGGCCGGCACGAGAACGGCGAAAGGGCAAAGCGCCTTCGCCCCCCGAAGGGGCATGCCGGTTTTGACGCCGTATTTCCGGGCCTCGTAATTGGCCGTGAGGACCACGCCCGACGTCATCGAATGCCCCACGACAAAAACCGGCTTGCCCTTGAGAAGGGGATTCGAGACCTCCTCCACCTGCGCGAAAAAGGCATCCAAGTCGAGATGAAAAATGATTCGTTCCTGACTGTCCCGCCTCGATTGAAGAGAAGGCTGCGACCCTTTTCGGATTAACATAAGTAGCTCGAGTTTGGCACTTTTCACAAAATTCCTTCTCCCCCTTCGGGGGAGAAGGTTA
>CAYJTI010000121.1:0-4473 GCA_964373135.1 uncultured bacterium
TTCCCCCTCACCCTTAACCCTCTCCCCCAAAGGGGGAGAGGGGAGGGTGAGGGGGTGGACACCGGGTGCCAATTTATCAAACGGCGCATTAATAAACCCCGGGAAAGGCGGTGAGGTAATAATAAACGAAAGGGATGGACAAAAGAAGGCTGTCGAGGATGTCGAGCATCCCGCCCAGACCCGGCAGGTTCCCCGAATCCTTCACCCCGACATTCCGTTTCACCAAGCTTTCCGCCAGATCCCCGAGCCCGGACAAAAGCCCGAGCGCAATTCCCATCACGAGAAAATGGACGAGCCCCACATGGGGCAGAAAAATCTTAAACAAGAGGGAAGCGAGCACGGTGGCGAGAAAACCGGCCACGGCCCCCTCCACCGATTTTTGAGGACTGATGTGCTCCACAAGCTTCATCCGCCCGAACGACTTGCCAATAAAGTATGCGGCGGCGTCTCCCAGTTTGACCACCAGAATCGTGTAAAAAACCCACTTCGCCCCATTCGGGAGATAACGGATCTTCATCAGGAAGGAAAAAAACCAAGCGACGTAGACCAATCCGAACGTGGTCACGGCCGTGCTGATGAGCGCCTGTTCCTGGAGGCGCCGATGAAAATTAAAAACGAAAAGGGTCAAGCAGGCGGTCACGAAAATAATCGACTCGGACGGAAAATAGTAGGACAGGGGGAAAAGGGCCCCGAAGAAAAGACCGAGCGCCCGATTGATGACAATCGCTTTTTTCTCGGCCAGGGTGAGGAATTCATTGAGCCCCAAAAGGACGAACGCCTCGATGACCAGGAAGAAAAACCAGGGAGGGGCGAAAAAAATCGTGGTGACCGCAATCCCAACCAGGAGGGCCGAGAGAATCAATCGCTTCGTGAGCTGCTCGGCTTCAATCATCAGGAGGAGAACTGGGATTCCACCAATCCGAACCGACGCTTCCGTTTTTGATAGGCCGAGACCGCTTCGAGAAACTCTTCCTTCCCAAAATCGGGCCAGAGCTTTTCCGTCACGTAGATCTCAGCATAGGAAATCTGCCAGAGGAGAAAATTGCTGACCCGAAGCTCCCCGCTGGTCCGAATGAGAAGGTCGGGGTCCGGCAGGTCCCGGGTGTAGAGCGAATTTCGAAAGGCTGATTCATCGATCGCTTCCGGATTGAGCTCGCCCCCTTGGACTCTCCGGGCGAGCGTCCGACAGGCCTCAACGATCTCAACCCGTCCCGAATAACTCAGGGCCAGCGTCAAAACCAACTTTTTGCAAGCTTGCGTCTCTCGCATATTTCGCTCGAGCTTCTTTTGAATCTCGGGCGGCAGGTCCTCCCGCCTCCCGATGACATTAAACCGAATCTCGCTCTTCTTGAGCTCGTGAAGTTCCTGGTCGAGGTATTGCGAAAGGAGATTCATTAAAAAGTCGACCTCCTCCTTCGGCCGCACCCAGTTCTCCTTGGAAAAGGCGTAAAGCGTGAGGTACTGGACCCCGATTTCCGTGGCCGTCTTGAGGACATCCCGGATGCGCTCGACCCCCTTCTGGTGACCCCGGAAACGGGGCAATCCCTTTTCCTGGGCCCACCGCCCGTTGCCGTCCATGATGATGGCCACATGTTTCGGAATTTTTGCGTCGGCAGTCATAGAAAAATCGTTTGGTGGCGCTCCGAACCGACCGAGACAATCTTAACGGGAGCCTGCATCAATTCCTCGAGCCTTTTCAGATAGCGCCGGGCATTCACCGGAAGATCCTTCCACCGGCGGACCCCGGAAATATCTTGGTCCCAGCCCGCATGCTCTTCGTAGAGCATCGTACACCTTTCGAGAATCTGCGTCTCAGCGGGATAATCCCGGTAAGTTTTTCCCTTGTAACGGTAAGCCAAACCGATTTTGATTCGTTTCAGTCCGCTCAGCACATCGAGTTTCATCACCGCCAAGTCGTCGAGGCCGTTAATGCGGGAGGCGTAGCGGGCAGCGACAGCGTCAAACCATCCGCACCGGCGGGGACGGCCGGTCGTCGAACCAAACTCTTCCCCTTTCGCCTGAATATGTTCCATCAGCGGCCCGGGAAATTGCGTCGGGAGAGGGCCCTCTCCCACTCGAGTGGTGTAGGCCTTCACGACTCCCGTGACTCGGTCAATGAAACAAGGGGAAATCCCGCTCCCCGAAAGGGCGCCGCCGACGGACGCATTGGAGGACGTGACGTAAGGATACGTCCCGTGGTCCACGTCAAGGAGCGTCCCCTGCGCCCCTTCAAAGAGGAGCCGTTTCTTTTTTCGGGCGGCCTCATAAAGGTAGAGGGTCGTATCCCGGACAAACGGTTTGAGCCGGGGACCGTAATGACGGTATTCCTCATAAATTTCCCGGAAGGAGAGCCCCGGATGGCCAAAAATCTTGCGCAGGAGCCGATTTTTCTCTTCGAGGACGGAGGCAAGTCTTTCCCGGAAATAGGCCGGGTCCGAAAGGTCAGCAATCCGGATTCCAAGCCGGCTCGCCTTGTCCCCGTAACAGGGACCAATCCCCTTTTTGGTCGTCCCGATCTTGGTGGTCCGCCTCCCCCGCTCCTCCCGCAATCGGTCCGTCAACGTGTGATAGGGAAAAATGAGATGGGCCTGGTCGGAGATGAAAAGCCGGCCCTTTACAGAAATCCCGTTCCGCCGGAGCATCTCCATCTCTTCAAAGAGCGCCTTCGGACTCACCACCACGCCATTCCCGATGACGCAAACCTTCTTGGGGTGAAGGATGCCCGAAGGGATGAGGTGGAGGATGAATTTTTGACGGTTGAAGCGGACCGTGTGGCCGGCGTTATTCCCGCCTTGGAAGCGAACGATGACGTCCGTCTTTTCCGCCAGGAGGTCGATGATTTTTCCTTTCCCCTCATCCCCCCACTGGGCGCCGATTAAAACCCGGTTCATCGGTGAAAACTCAAAGCCTCACCAGCTTGACATCCAGAATCGGCGGGAACTTTTTAATCTCGGCCAAGACCCTCGGGGGGACCTCTTGGTCCGTGTTGATGATGGTGAGGGCCATTGTCTTGCGCCCCTTTTTGATTCGGCCGAGGGTCATCTCAGCAATGTTGACGCTATTGCGGCCCAAAATCGTTCCGAGCGCCCCCACGACGCCCGGCCGGTCTTCATTGTGAATGATAAGCATGTAACCCTTGGGCTCGGCATCCAGAAGAAACTCGTTCACCTTGACGATTCGAGGCTCCTGATTTCCAAAGAGGGTTCCCATCACCCGATTCTTCTCGTGATTTTTGGACGTTTCAATCTCAATGTAATTCGCAAAATCCTTGGCCTCGGTCGTCTTGGACTCGTTCACCACCATTCCCCGTTCTCGGGCGAGAGACGGGGCATTGACAAAATTCACCTGCGCCTCCACGACCGGGGTGAGAAGCCCTTTGAGAACGGCAATCGTCAGGGCCGCCACGGGGTAATGGGTCACTTCTCCGCAATAACGGACGGTCACCTCCCGGAGTTTCCCGCCGAAAAGCTGCGTCTGAAGAAGACCCATTTTTTCCGCCAACACAATCCAGGGCCGGAGCAATTGATACGTGTCGGGGTCAAGGGACGGAAGATTCACCGCATTTCGAATCGCCCGGTTCCGGAGTGCGTCGATGACCTGTTCGGCCACAGCGACCGAAACATTCTCTTGAGCTTCCCGGGTCGCTGCTCCAAGATGAGGTGTGGCAATGACTTCTGGACATTTCAAAAGCGGATTTTTTCGGGGCGGCTCTTTCTCAAAAACATCCAAGGCACACCCCGCCACCTTCCCGGAACGGATGGCCCCCAAGAGCGCTTTTTCATGGATGATGCCGCCTCGGGCACAGTTGATGACACGAACACCCCGCTTCATCATGGCAAAGGCCTTCTCATCGACGAGGTGCCTGGTCTCCTCCGTCAGCGGCGTATGGACGGTGATAAAATCTGACTCTTTGAGAACCCGCTTTAAATCACAAACCGTCACCGGAAGGGGCTTGACACTTTCCTCGGTGATGAAAGGGTCGTAAGCCAACACTTTCATCCCAAAGCCTTGACTCGCCCTTCGGGCCACTTCCCGGCCGATTCTTCCAAGACCGACCACCCCCAAGATTTTTCCCTGGAGCTCGGTCCCGAGGAACTCTTCCCGCCGCCATTTCCCTTTCATGAGGGAGAGATAGGCCTGGGGAACTTTTCGGGCGAGGGCCAAAATCATGGTCATCGTGTGCTCGGCCGTGGCGGTCGTATTCCCCTCGGGCGTGTTCATCACGATGATGCCCCGCTTCGTGGCCGCTTCGAGATCGACATTGTCAACGCCGACGCCAGCCCGGCCAATCACCTTAAGATTTCTGGCGGCCTCGAGAATCTCCCTCGTCAGGTGGGTGCTGCTCCGGACAATCACGGCGTCATAAGGCGGAATGATTTTATTGACCTCCTCGGGCGAAAGACCGAGCTACACACCGCCCCCGAGTCACCGCTCCTCCCCAAGGAGCTCCAAGCCATCTCCTTCCAGCCCGTC
>CAYJTI010000122.1:0-4457 GCA_964373135.1 uncultured bacterium
GGCAATGTTCCTATGGGGGGTTTGTGGTTAGCCACAACGGGTTTGCAGGGAAGAAATCTTTGACTGGAATAAGATTTGGACCTTTTTAAAGCTTTGAGAACGGATTTTTGCTGTGCTAGTCTTTATTCCGCCTTACAACCCCTAAGTTGGAGCCAGCCTTGCACGATGTCATTGTAGTGGGCGGTGGACACGTTGGCCTTTACACGGCGGCCCGTCTTGCCGGGCTCGGACTCAAAGTTCTCCTCCTCGACCAAAAGAAATCGATCGGCGAACATATTGTCTGCACCGGAATTATCGGGGAAGAGGCCTTCCGTCGGTTTGACCTTCCAACCGACACGGTGTTGGGAAGAATCGGGCAGGTCCGGTTTTTTTCTCCCTTTGGCTCTTCCTTCGATTATTCGCCTCCGGAAGTGCTGGCGCGTGTCGTCGACCGCCCCCGATTCAATCAACATTTCGCGCGATTGGCGATGGCGGCGGGGGCTCAGATTAAAACGGGCGCCCGGGTGGAAGGGATTTGGGTCAAAAGGGATTCGGTTAAAATTCGAGTCATTGAAGGAGAGGCCTCCGAATCGACCCATGAGGCTCAAGTCTTAGTGCTTGCGACCGGCGTTAACTACAAACTTTTTCAGTGGGTCGGCCTTCGGGCCCCCGAAAGTTTTCTGGGCGGCGCTCAAATCCACATTCCTTATCAAAATGAGGATTGGACCTCGGTCTATGTCGGTCGGGAAGTGGCTCTCGGGTCTTTTGCCTGGGTGGTCCCTTTGGAAACTGGAATCGCCCGAGTCGGTCTCCTTTCTGAGAGAAATCCCCATTCCTACTTGAAGAGCCTTCTCGACCAAATCCGTCCCGGCTGGCGGGATGACATCGGAGAGAAAGGAATTGACCTTCGGCCCGTTGTTCAGGCGCCCCTTGAGAGGACCCATGCGGACCGAGTCTTAGTCGTGGGAGAGGCGGCCGGTCAGATTAAGACAACCACAGGCGGGGGGATTTACTACGGTCTCCTTGGGAGTGAGATGGCCGTGGAAACCTTGAAAGACGCTTTCCGAAAAAATTGTTTCACCGCGAATGCGCTTTCTCCCTATGACCGAAAGTGGAAAAAGGCGATTGGGGAGGAACTCCGCCTCGGCTGCTACTTCCGGAAGCTTTTCTCAAAGCTCACGGACGAGCAGATTGAGGAGCTTTTCGACCGGATGATTCAAGAGGAGATTTTAAATCTCGCCCATCGCGAGGCCGAGTTTGACTGGCACAAAAGCGTCATCCTTTCCGTCTTCCGTCTCCCCGCCATCCGCCGCGTTTTTCAAAATCCTTTTTAACGAACCATTTTCCTTGGACGAGCTGCGTTAATGCCGTGTCCAGGCTTCTTTCTCTCCTCTCCCCCACAGGGGGAGAGGATTAAGGTGAGGGGGTAGAGGGAAAAACTTGTCCACGGGGTTACGTTACCTTAACGTCGGTTGCGGCCTTACGGCGCCGAAGGAGTGGACCAATATCGACAGCTCTCCGACGCTTCGGATTTCGAAGATTCCCTTTTTCGGCAGGCCGCTCCTCTCACTGATGAAAGGCCCCCACTGGCCGAAGAATATTATTTGCGGCGATATTGCAAGAGGGCTTCGGCTAAAACCGGCGAGCTGCAAACTAATTTTCATGTCCCACGTCCTCGAACATCTCTCGCTTCCGGATTTCCACGCCGCTCTGGGAAACGTTTATCGTTATTTAATGCCCCAGGGGATTCTTCGACTGATAGTTCCCGATTTGGAACTCTATGCAATGAAGTATGTGAGTCAGTTAAGGGAAGTGAGAAAGGGAGAAGCAGCGGTGGATTTTGTCAGAGACACCTGTCTGGGCTGCCAAAACACAAGGCGGGGTCTTTATGCCCGGCTGCGAGAGGTCTTTGCGAATTCCCGTCATCAATGGATGTGGGACGAGCCGTCTTTGAGCTTGGCTCTATCCCGGCACGGATTTCAAAAGATACACCGCTCTCAATTTGGAGATTGGTCGCATCCCTTGTTCGAGCTCGTCGAAACAAAGGGAAGGCATGAGAATTCAATCTGTCTTGAAGCCGTGAAATGATTTTCAGGAGAGGAAAGGAAGGGGAGTTGTCTTGGCTGGAATGGGAGAGGGGGCGGAGTCAATCAAAACTTCCACTCCGCTTTCGAAGTGACCCTTTTTGAGGTAGGCAAGAGCCACCCCCTTTCCGAGCGTCGGGGAGTGGCAGGAGCTTGTGATGGAGCCGACCTCCTCTTTGTTTCTTTTGAGTTTGTCGCCTGCCCGGGGCAAGTGGGTCTTGTCGAAGACAAGACCCGAGAGCCTGCGGTGGAGGCCGCCATAGGTTTTAATCCGTGCGACCACTTCTTGGCCCGGATAGCACCCTTTCGTTTCGCTCGCCGCAATCGCCTCCAGTCCCGTCTCGGGGAGCATCACCGTCTCATCCATATCAATCCCGTAGCGCGGGATTCCCGCCTCAATCCGTAAAATTTCACCGGCGCCCGCCCCGACCGGCCTGAGGGCATAGAGGCGCCCCACTTCCAAGATCCTCTTCAGCACCGGCTCTCCCTTTTCTTTCGGAATCAGAAGGTGAAATCCATTTTCTCCCGTGACCGAGCGGCGGATGAGTGTCGCCGGCGTGTCAAGGAGCTGAAAATTCGTATGATGAAATTCCTGCGTGACCATGACGGGGCCGTGAATCAGGGCCCCGACGAGCGCTTCTGATTTGGGCCCCTGGAGCGAAAGGAGAATCCATTCGGTCGTGACGTCTCGAATCCAAACCTGTTCCGTCACGTGAAGCTTTTCAAGCTCGTGGATTACCTTTTTCTCGAGGCCCGTCTCCATGTCAAGCAGGACGGAGTTGGCAAAGACATAAACATTCATATCCGCGAGGATCTGTCCCTTCGCGTTGAGAAGCGTGGCATAGCAGCCGGACCCCAAGCCCAGACTTTTAATGTCGTTCGAGAGGAGGTTGTGAAGAAAAGAGATTCGGTCCTTTCCCGTAATCTCAATTTTTCCCCGATAGGAGAGGTCAAGGACCCCCACCGCTTTTCTGACCGCCTGACATTCGGAAGAGAAATCTTTGAAAAGTGAGGGAATCTCCCACTCCTTTTCCTTCTTCAAGGTTCCACCGAGATTTTCCCAGAAGGCTGCGAGCGGGACTCTAGGCATCGCGGTTCTGATTTGTTTTGCTGCGCCAGCTTAAGCCTGCGCTGCATGGGAAAAGCGCCTGCACAATTTTTTGGTGGGGCCGGGGGATGGGAAGATGAGATAGATCGGACGCGCTCTCAAATATCGTCATTGCGAGGAGTCCTTGCTGCCTGCGACGCAGGCAGCAAGGGCGACGAAGCAACCTCCAAGCAACGGAGATTGCTTCGCCCGCCGCAGAACTTTGACGGGCCCGCAATGACGACACCCTTCCTTCGTAAACCTCGAGCCGGACCCGGTATTTTGTGAATCCGTGTTCCACAGTCATCTTCGGCCGGAGTCTCGTGACGCGGATTCCGAGCTCTCTTCTCAATCGATTTTTCAGAAATTCGCTCTCATCGGCCCCATTTTTATGGACCCAGTGGGGAAAAGTCCAAAGCCCGCCCCAGCGGCCGTGAAGCGGCTGTTTTTCAAGCAAAAGCCTTCCCCGTCTCCTGACGACCGCCGCAACCGTTCTTAAGCGCTCCACCTTTTCCCGCCTCGATTTGACCGGAAAGTCCTCCTCCTTTTTCAACCGGTGCGCCTCACAAAACCTCCAGACCGGGCAGATTGAACATTTCGGCCGTTCGGCGAGACAAATAAGAGCACCCAGTTCCATGAGAGATTGATTGAAATCTCCGGCCTTGGAAGGCTCCACTTCGACCAGGGTCCTGGCCCACTGCCAGAGTTTCCTTTCTCCCTCACTCGAGTCAATCGGTTCCCGCATGGCGCCGAGCCTTGAAAGAACCCGCTTCACATTTCCATCGAGAATGGGCTCCGGCTCGTTAAAGGCAATACTTGCAATCGCTCCGGCCGTGTAACGTCCGATTCCTGGAAGCCTCCGAAGCGCTTCGGCTGAATCGGGAAATTTTCTGCCGTGATTCTTCACAATCATTTTTGCGGCCCGGTGAAGATTTCTCGCCCGGGCGTAGTAACCGAGTCCTTCCCAAAGTTTCAGGACTTCTGAGAGTGAAGCCCCGGCAAGCGCTTTAATCGTGGGAAACGCGCTGAGCCACCGATGATAATAAGGAATGACCGTTTCGACTTGGGTCTGCTGCAGCATCACCTCCGAAACCCAGATTCGGTAAGGATCTTTCGTCTTTCTCCAGGGCAGGTCTCGCTTATTCCTGTGGAACCAACGCAGAAGAGAAGGGGTGATTTTTTTTTGCTCCATCGGGCGTTATCCTAATCTCCTCTTGAAGGGGTGTCCAGCGTCGGGATTTTCTTAATCAGGCCTTCGAGCGAATCGTATTCCACAAGGAGGTTCCCAAAGCGCTGGGCATAGGGAC
>CAYJTI010000123.1:0-4429 GCA_964373135.1 uncultured bacterium
CCTTGCAATCACTTCAAGCAGGGCAAGTTTGGGAGGCTTCGACTGGAGCGCCTTGAGGGCTAGCGCCGTATTGGCTCCTGAGATTTTTCCGGCCACGGCAACAAACGCCTGGCCCGTGCGGATGAAGTGGGTTTCGACCGCCCGCCGTCCAATCTTGAAACAGACCCGGCCGCCGGTTCCGAGAATTTCCTCGAGAAGTGAGCTGCCTGGATTCAAAGAGACGATCCCAAACGTTTTCGTAATCCAGCGGGCCAAAACCGGAGGAATCAGTCCCGTCTTGGCGGGAAGGACCGTGTGTCCCCGCTCTCTCAGCTCCGTTTCAACCTCAGCGTCAAATCGCCACTCCTTCGGAATATTCTTCCCCTCGTGATTTACCACGATGACCGGCACCGTGGGGCTCTCCACATAACCCAGAATCTTCTTCGCCGTCTGGCCTGACGTCGAAGCCAGAACAATCGGGACCCCATACTTTCGAGCCCATTCAACGGCCCTCTCGAGAACAAAAGAGGTTGGATCGTTCAACGTGCCGTCTCCGTCATCCGATAGACGAGACGTGTCAGACGGGGATGCTGGAACCAATCGAACCTGAGGCAGAGGGAAGTCCAGCAGGCCATTCCGAGCGCCGCTACGGATTTGATCTTCAATCCCAAGGAACTTGTCCCCAACTTCCCTGTGACCTCGGAATAAAGTTTCCGGGCATATTCTCTCGCCTGCTGCGAAGGCCCGAGCAGGCGGCCCGTGAGAAAAACGGGCAAGGCATTCAAGATATCCTTTCGGTAACTCTCGGCCCGCTTCCTCAACAGTTCACTTTTTTCTCGAATCAAGCGCTGGTAGCCCAGAAACCAGTTTTCCACGGCCCGAATCACCGAAGGCCCCAGCACCTTAAAGTCCGTTCGGTAACACTCTTCCTGAAGCGCCTCCAACTCTTCGCTGGAAAGAACCGGGTGCTGCACGACACCGTAGTAGCCCGTGCACCGCCGGTAAAAGTGGTCCCGGTCGGCCGCATACTCGGGGACAAAGCGGCGTTCGTCTCGGATGCGGTCATAAAAGGGGGTGCCCGGCGTGGGGCCGTAAATCAGCACCTGGGTAAATGTGGGATGAAGCGAGAGGAGCTCTTGAAGCTCCTCACGGATAATCTCGGGCGTTTGATAATCAAAGCCGATAATCATCGAGGCCAGGATCGTGATCCCGTATTCTCGAAACTCCTTAAAAAGCTCCTGGGGATCTCGCCCTTGCTGTTTTGCATAACCCGATCGTTTCCCCTCGTATCCGATCCAGACTCCCGTCACCCCCATCTCGAGAAGCTCCCGGATGTCATATTGCGAAAGCGCCTTGACGCTTGAAAAAACAAACATCGAAGGCGGGGCGTCCCCCGCAGTTCTGACCAAATCCAGAAAACGGCGGGCCCGCTTCTGATTCAGAAGAAAATCCTCGTCGAGGACCGTAAATTTAATCTCGGGGTCCCAGCGCCGGTATTTCTGAACGACGTTGAAAATGTCGTCGCCTTCCGGAAGGAGGCGGATGTGTTTCCTCTTAAAAAAATAAGAGGTGCAGCAGAAATCACAGCCGTTCGGGCAGCCGAGGCCGCCAAAAATCATCCCGTTATTTCCGATGGGGACCGAGAAAATTTTCAATCCATTCACCACCAGGGGATGGTCATAGGGCATCGGGATTTCCGGCTCTCCCAAAACTTTTCTCAAAAACCCGACGCCTTCTTCCCGGCAGAAAAAATCGCCGTAGGGCCGGAGTTCTTCGTCGTTCATGACCGTGCCGTAGCCCCCAAGGATAATCTTTGAATCGGGAGAATGTTTCCGGACGAGTGCCGACATTCTTTTCATCCGGTGAAACGTGCTCAGGACGAAAGAGATCCCGACGAAGTCGTAACCTCTCTCGAGCTCACGGACAAATTCCTCTTCGGAGGGATACTGCAGGACAACGGTCGGGGCCTCAAGATTATGCGCAATGTATTCGAGCGAGAAGTGGTGGATATTCGCCCGGGGACTGAAAAGTCCCTGCGCCCGGGTGACTTGGCCGTGAAGCAATTCGTAACCGACTGATTTCGCATCGCCATACTTCGGACCGAGCGGGCGGCAAATCGAGGTCAGGAGTAATTTCTTTATGCTTCCCACGTTACGGCTCGGAACAACAGGATCCGTAAGCCCCCTCCGGATACTTCCTCATTTTGACGAAAACCTCTCTTTGCTCCTCTTCCGTCGTCCACTGATCGATCATGGGGTAAAGCACCTGCTCTTCCTTACCATTGTGCTCCTTCAGCACGGAAAGGAGCGCCTCCTCCTCCCGGTCACTCTCCGGATTTTGCCCACGGACCTTTCCGTGAATTTTCTCAAGCGCCTCTTTAATCCCACGGTGCTCCAAACGCATCACGGCGGTCGGCCCGGTCTCATGAATCCCCGTCTTTGATTCAAAGAGAGGGAATAAGATTTCCTCTTCCCAAACAATGTGCCGCTCCAGACCTCGCTTAAATTCCTTGAAGCAGCGTTTGGCCTCGGCGAAATTCAACCGTTTATCTTCCTGAAATCGCAGGAAGAGCTCATCGAGCCGGGCGTGATCTTTCTCAACATAGCTTGCGATGGTCTCTTGCGCCATTGACTTCCCCCTATCTTTTCCGCTCTTGCCAGACGGATTAAGTCCTGCTGGGTCCAAGTCCCCTTCTGACAAACCTCCCGGAAAACTCTCGCTTTCTCGCCGGGACCCCAGTTTGGGAAAGCTTTCTCAAACTCTCTCTCTCGAACCTCTAAAGGAACGGAGACCTTCCATCCCCGTCGGGCCATCCGCCCCTCCACGTAAAGATTCCAGAGCAAGGCAAAGCGCTGCCGAATCAAATCGTCTTCGGCCGCATTCTCCCCGCCCAGCACCACGGCGGGGTCATATTCAAAAGCCGGATCCAAAATGTCTGACAGATGCATCAACTCCTGCCTGAGAAACCCGGCGAGGGACTCTCGGTCTTCAAGACGGATAACCTGCAACCGAATCAAGATCTTATTTTGATGACCTTCCCGATAGAGTTCCGCCCCCTCACCTTTCCGTTCCCAGGCCCGCCTCACAAAAATTGGGATCTCCCGATGAATAAGATCCGGAAATTCGGTGATGAGCCTCTCGAAAAAGGCCTTCAGACCGATCTGTCTAAACCATCGGTGGTAGAGCGAACGAAATTTTTCCTCCCGCTCCTCCTCGTTCCCCGGCTCTTCGTAAGTCCAGTCCCGTTCCTTGTAAAACCGTTTGACTAAAATCCGATCTCCCTCCTCTTCCTCCTTCTCCATCAGGAGGAAGACCGCCTCTTCCACAAATGCCGGCTCAAATCGAATGGCGCTCATTTTGAACCAGAGAACAAGACGAACAACCGACCTCTTGGAGCCCCTCGAGCGCTTTCAAGGGAAGATCCCGTGGGCCGGGAGTGATTCCAAGAGACAGGCATTCGTCGACAATAAATGCAAACGCAAAATCAGCCAGGGCTCCAAAGAGAGGGCTTCCGCTCGCCCTTGAAATGCGCAGGGTAAAGACCGGGAGCCACCGTCCCAAATGATCCCGAAGAAAATGACGCCGTGCCTGGCGGCAAATCTCCACTTTCTCCTGATCTTCCTCGAGGGCCAAGGCCTCTTTGAAAGTCAAAAAATGAAGAAAATCACATTCCACCGCCACGTGGTCGAAGCGTTCGTGGATGTCCGAACCCAGCTTGAGTCCGAAGGCCTGGTAAAAGGCAGCAATATCTCCAAGTTCCTGGGGCTGACGGTGGCTGTGTTCCTCCCCATACTCCAGTTCATAAGGCGGGGCGATTCCGTGGGCGGTATGACCGAAGAGACGTTGGTGTTCAGTCAACCATTCTGTGAGTGAACTCTTCTCGAGCTCCTTCGTCAACGCCTGAATCCTCTCAGAGAGCTGCGACTCGGAATTGAACTCAATCATCCGAACGACCTTCGGCCAGTCCCGGTGTCCCTTTCGGACCAAAAGGTCAAGATGCTCCCTGCCGGGATGCCGGAAAAGGAGCGCCAAGGCCCGGTAAAGCTGGCTCCGGCCAAGGACCCCCTTGACTTCAGATTGAATTTTGATGGATGCTGGGTCGGACATAAAAAGGCTCCTCCACCTGCGTCCTGAAAATTTCCTTACCTTCTTTGTTGTAGGCAAGGAGGGTGTCGTTGTAGAGGGTGAAAGGCCGGCCGTGGATTTCGGTCTCAAAAACTTTCGGGCCCTCTTTAATTTTGTAGCGATAAATAATTTCCTTGGAGCGACGGTAGAGCTGGAGCACGGCGAGAAGTTCCCGGTCCGGGACAAGGTAACTCTCGAGCGCATGATCCACGCCGGGACCAAACATCTGCTTGAGATAATCTCGAGGAACCCACCGAGGCGGGATGTAATAACCATTCGGCTCGGTCCCGAATTGGGGATACAAGGGAAGTGCGACCTTTGCAAC
>CAYJTI010000124.1:0-4378 GCA_964373135.1 uncultured bacterium
CTTTGTGGCGGCGGTCCTCTATCTCGTCCAGCAGCGCGAGCTCAAGCGAAAGCGGGGCGGGACCTTTTACCACCGGCTTCCTTCGCTCGAGTCGCTCGAAGGGCTCATCTTTCCGCCGATGGCCTGGGGGGTCTTCCTCATTTTTCTTGCGATTGGCGTCGGGTTTCTCTGGTCGAAGTCGGCCCTTGGAAAATTCTGGCTCCCCGAGCCAAAAACGGTGACGACAATTGCCGTGGCCCTTTTTTATCTGGCGCTGGTTTACACCCATTACGGCCGGGCGGCCCGGGGGAAACGGGTGGTCGTGATGAGCGTCGTGGGATTTGTCTTAATCTTTTTCAGCTTCTTCGGCACCAACCTCTTTGGAGGCGGCTGGCACCGGCTTCTCGGATGATTCATTTTCTCGTTTATGGCATCCATTACAAAAATTGCCCGGTCGAGATTCGGGAGAAGCTCCACTTTCGGGAGCGCCGGCTTCCCGAGGCGTTCGAATGGATTCGCCGGGAGTGGCCGTCGGTCGAGAGCCTCATTCTTTCCACCTGCAACCGGGTTGAACTTTATTTTTCCACGGAAGAGGCGTCGCTCTCTCCGGAGGCCATTACAGATTTTCTTGCTTCTTTCCACGGCCTCGGTCGCTCGGAATTCGACGCTTTCCTCTACCGGCACGAAGGACGGGCATCAATGGAGCACCTCTTTCGCGTGGCGGCCGGGCTTGATTCGATGGTGGTGGGAGAGAATGAAATTTTGGGCCAGCTTCGGGAGGCGTTTCGGGCGGCGCAAGAGGCGGGGACCGTTGACTCGGTCCTCTACCGGCTCGTGGAACGGGCACTCCGTGTTGGGAAGATGGTGCGGACGAAGACCAAGATTAATGAAGGGGCGGTGAGCATCCCTTCGGTGGCGGTGGAGCTGGCTGAGAAAATTTTTGGCCCGCTTGAGGGAGAGAAGGTAATGGTCTTGGGGACGGGGGAGATGAGTGAGCTCACGCTTGAGAATTTGCGGAAGGCGGGGGCCGATGTGCTTTACATCATGAGCCGGAATGAAGAGCGGGGGCGGACCTTGGCGGAGGAATTCGGAGCGCGCTGGGTTTCGCAGGAGAGGTGGGAGGATTTGCTCGTGGAGGTCGACATTTTGATTGCCTCCACCTCGGCGCCGCACCCGATTGTGAAGTTTGACGCCGTGAAGCGGGCGATGGCCAAGCGCCGCCACCGGCCCCTTTTCCTGATTGATATTGCGGTCCCCCGGAATATTGAGGCCCAGATCCACACGCTCGATGACGTCTACCTTTATAATATTGATGACTTGGAAGGGGTGGCCCAGGCCAATCTCAAACTCCGCCGGAGGGAGATTCGCGAGGCCGAAGGCCTCATCGGAGAGGCAGTCGAGGAATTTTTGGCGTGGCTCGAACAGCTCCAGGCCGGCCCCACGATCCAGTCGCTTCAGGCTTATCTCGATGCCTTGGTGGAGGAGGAGATCGAGCGCTTCGGCGGGCTTTCGGCCCAGGAGAGGGAAAGGCTCATTGAGTTCTCAAGGCGGCTCCGCTCCAAATTTCTCCATGCCCCGCTTGAAGCCCTGAAAGACTCTTCCCGCACCGGCTCGGTCCGGAAGACCCTCGAATCCATCCATTCCCTCTTCCGCCTCGGCCCCGAAAACTGTCCCCCGGGTACCGGTTCTCCCAGAACCGGTACCGGAGAACCGGTACCGTGAAGGGGTAGTTTCGGATTGGGACCCGGGGGAGCTAACTCTCACTTTCTCTGACCTAGCTCTTGAAGGCGAAACTTGCGCAGAATTTTCCCATGCTTCAGTTCAGCCTGGTGAGAATTCAAACGTCGGGCGATATGATTCGGCGTTCGGGGATTCATCCGTTTGAGACGAAGCGGGTTTACACGAAAGAAATTGAGGAGGCGCTTGAGCGGGGAGAGATTGACCTCGGGGTCCACAGCGCAAAGGACTTGGCGGCGAAGCTCCCGGCCGGCCTCAAGCTGGGGGCCGTCCTGGAGCGAGAAGATCCTCGCGACTGTCTGGTCTCCCGGGAGAAGAAAAAATTGAGCAAGCTTCCTCTGGGGGCCCGAGTTGGGACAAGTTCCGTCAGGCGCCGGCTTCAACTCTTGAAACTCCATCCGGACCTTGTGGTGGAGGAGATTCGAGGCAACGTGGACACCCGTTTAAGAAAACTTGAAGAGGGCGTCATCGATGCGATTGTCCTTGCCTATGCCGGACTCAAGCGGCTTGGGCTCACGGCCCCCGTCTCTGAAATTTTTCCGGAAGAGAAATTTTACCCGGCGCCGGGACAGGGAGCGATTGTGGTCGAATGCCGTGCGAATGATTCCGAGGCCGAGGCGCTTCTCCATCCCCTGAATCATTTGGAGAGTGAGCGCCGGCTTGCCTGTGAGCGGGCCTTCCTGGCTCGGCTGGAAGGAGGGTGCCAGCTCCCCTGCGGGGTGTCGACTCGAGTCGAGCCGGCTGCGAAAAAGTTGACTGCTGGAGGGATTCTTTTTTCCCTCGACGGAGCCCGATGGGTCGAAGAAAAAGTCGAAGGGGGTGCGGAAGAGGCGGAGCGAGTCGGGAATCGTCTCGCCGAGGTGATTCTCGCGCAAGGCGGAGATGAAATCATCCGAAAGATGCGGCCATGAATAGAGAAAAGGGGAAGGTGATTCTCGTGGGAGCTGGCCCGGGCGACCCCGGCCTTTTGACTCGAAAAGGAGAAGAGGCGATTCGCCGGGCGGACGTGCTCGTTTATGATGCGCTCGTGAGTGTCGAGCTCTTGCGGCTCGCGCCCCGGGCCCTGAAAATCTTTGTCGGGAAAAAATCAGGCGCCCACGGGATGGAACAGTCGAGAATCAATCAGATTCTTCGGCGCGAAGCGGGAAGGGGAAAGCTCGTCATCCGGCTCAAGGGGGGCGACCCTTTTGTGTTCGGCCGAGGGGGTGAGGAGGCGAGCTTCCTTGCGAAGCACCGAGTCCCTTTTGAGGTGATTCCGGGGGTGAGCGCCGGAATCGGGGCGCCGGCCTATGCCGGGATTCCTTTGACCGACCGCCGGTTTGCTTCTCATGTGACGTTCGTTACAGGTCATGAAGGGTGCGTCTCTCGGGTGGACTGGGAAAAGTTGGCGGAATCGGACGGGACCCTGGTCGCCTTCATGGGGGTCGGCAACCTTCCGAAAATTATCGACGCTTTAAAAAAAGGGAGGAAACCGTCCAACACGCCGGTTGCCCTCATTGAAGAAGGGACCTTGCCCGCGCAACGAGTGGTGGTCGGAACGCTCAAGACGATTGCCTCCAAAGTGAAGAAAGCCCGTGTGAAATCCCCGGCGCTCCTCGTGATTGGAGAGGTGGTGAGGCTTCGGAAGAAACTTGCTTGGTTTGAGAAAAAACCCCTTCTCGGAAAGCGAGTCCTGGTGACACGGCCCCGGGAACAAGCGGGAGAACTTGTGCGGAGATTGAATGACCTGGGGGCAGAGGTCCTCGAGTTCCCCACGATTGAAATTCTTCCGCCGGCGCATCCGGAACGAATCGATAAAGAGCTTGAACGAATTGCGTCTGCGCAAGCTCTGTCATTACGAGTCCCCACCAGACCCCTCACCCTGTCCCTCTTCCCCGGAAGGAGGCGAGGGGAGGGAGAGGGGAAGTCGGCCGGGAATTTGTCAAACGCCTTATTATCCCTCTCCCCCGGGGAGGGGAGAGGGGAGGGTGAGGGGGCAAAAACCAGTGTTGGTTCGTTGCCTCGCCATGACGGCGTCCGGCTTCCCTACGACTGGATTGTTTTCACCAGCGTCAACGGAGTTGAATTTTTCTTTGACCGAGTGAGGCGTCTTCGAAAAGACGCACGGCTTTTCGCAGGAATTCGATTTGCGGTGATAGGAGAGCGGACCGCCCGCGCCCTACAGAAAAAGGGGCTCCGGGCCGATTTGATTCCCGGAGAGTTCACGAGCGAAACTCTCTTTGAAACACTCAAAAAGTCAGGCGGGATTTCGAGAAAACGATTTCTCCTGGCGCGCGTGGCGAACCCCCCTCCCTTTTTCAGGCAGGCCCTCGAAAGAGAGGGAGGCATCGTGACCGAAATTGAAGCCTACCGGACTCGTCCGGTGAAAAGGGAAGGGAAAGAGCTTCTGGATTCAATTCGAAAGGGGAAGGTGGATTTCGTGACGTTCACAAGTTCTTCGACGGTTCGGAATTTCTTTGAGCGGATTCCTCCCCGGTGGCGACGGCGGCTCAAGACACGTTTCGTCTCGATTGGCCCCGTGACGAGCGAAACCTTGCGTGGATATGGCCTCCCGCCCGCCCGCGAGGCCCGCGTCCACACCACCGCCGGACTTTTGGAAGAGATCGCCGGTACCGGTTCCGGCGAACCGGTTCCGGCGAACCGGTTCTCCAGGGGACAGTTT
>CAYJTI010000125.1:0-4280 GCA_964373135.1 uncultured bacterium
TTTTCGAACTCTGATGGCGTACCAAATCTGAAACGGACGCACCGTGCGACACCAGGACGCGGGCCCGCTCGGCATATTCCTTCCGGTTTGCAGTAATCATTCCTCCTTCTCCGGTCGTAATCAGCTTTCTCGGATGGAAGCTAAAGCAGCTTATCTCGCTGATGCCTCCCACTTTCCTGCCGTTGTATTCCGATCCCAGGGCGCAGGCGGCGTCTTCGAGAACCCGAAGGTTTTTCTTCCGCGCGACCGCCTGAACCGCTTCCAGATCTGCTGGAAGCCCCACTTGGTCGACCGGAATAATCGCCTTCGTCCTCGAGGTCACGGCCGCTTCCACAGCCGCCGGCTCTAGATTGTAAGTCTTCGGGTTAATGTCGACCAACACCGGCCGGGCGCCACGATGGACGACCGCATTCGCCGTCGCAATAAAGGTAAACGAAGGGAGAATCACTTCATCGCCTGAACCCACTCCCAAAATTTCCAGACCAATCTGAAGCGCGCTCGTGCAAGAATTCACCGCAACGGCGTAAGGAACTTCGACGTAATTCGCCACGGCCTCTTCGAACGCCCGCACTCGCGGGCCCTGGGCGACCCAGCCGGAGCGGATCGTTTCCACCAAAAGGGCCTCCTCCTCCTCTGAAAACCAGGGGCGGGCCACGGGAATCGTTCCAGAAAATAGGTTCTTCTCTTTCGAAAAACTCATTTGACTCGCTGGGTTCGCCGTGAAGCCGGATGAGGCGGATGGCTTTTCATTGCCGATAATACTGCACAAGTTTTTTCACGGCCCGAATGACAGCGTCGGCATCCTCCACCGACATCTTGGGGTAAAGCGGCAGGGAAAGGATTCGGCCGCTCATCTCCGCCGCTTGAGGAAAATCTTCGGGCCGCAATTTAAACGTCTCTCGGTAGTAGGGCTGGAGGTGGAGCGAACGATAGTGTAACCCCGAGCCAATCCCCTCAGCCTGCAGGGCCTTCATGAATTTGTCCCGGGTCACCCGAAGCCGCTCCAGCCGGAGTTTAATGATATACAAGTGGCGTGTGTGGAGGACGTCAGGAATCGTCTTGAGGGTTTCGATCTCCGGCACTTCGGCGAAGGCTTCGTCAAAGAGCTCTGCGTACCTTTGCCGGGCGGTGAGGAAATCAGAAAGTTTTTTCAACTGATGGATCCCGATCGAGGCGTGAAGATCGGAAAGGTTATATTTGTAGCCGGGCGCCACAACTTCCCAGTGGTTATCCCCCTCGGCACCGTATCTCTGCCAAGCGTCCTGGGTCACTCCTTGGAGGGCGTAGAGCTTGATGAACTCATAGTGCTCCTTGTGATTCGTCACGACCGCTCCCCCCTCGCCCGTGGTCACATTTTTATTGGCGTAGAAACTGAAACAAGTCAGGTCGCTGATTTCTCCAATTCTTCTTCCTCGATATTCGGCCCCCATCGCATGGGCCGCATCCTCGATACAGAAAAGGCCGTGGCGTCTGGCGATTTCGTGGATTCGGTCCAGCTCACAGGGCTGCCCGGCGATATGGACCGGAAGGATCGCCTTCGTGCGGGGCGTCACCCGGTCCTCCAAATTCGCCGGGTCCAGATTGAGGCTTTCGGGATTAATGTCCACGAAAACGGGCTTGGCACCCACATGAACGATGACGTTGGCGGTGGCAGGCCACGTCACGGGAGTTGTGATGACTTCGTCCCCCTGGCCGATTCCCAGTGCCAGCAGAGAAAGGTGCAGGGCGGCCGTGCAGGAATTGACGGCCATGACGTAGCGGGCCCCGGTCAGTTTGCGGATCTCCTCTTCGAAGCGGGCTGTCTTCGGCCCCGAGGTGAGCCAGCCCGAGCGGAGCGAATCAAGAATCTCCTGCTCTTCTTCCGGACCCGTCAAGGGAAGCGAAAATGGGAGAAAGGTTTCCCGGACCGGTTCGCCGCCCTCCACGGCGGGGGTATCCTCCCGCCTTTTTAGAACTCGAAGATTGAGAGAGGATTCGTGCGTCAAAGCGAAATCGAAACTCCCCTTTTCTTGAGTGAACGGTCTGCGGCCTCAAGGACACGCACCACCTGAATCCCATTTTCACCGTCGGTCTTGGGCCTCCGGTGATGCAGGATGCATTCGATAAAATGCTGGCATTCCCGGGAGAGCGGCTCGACGACCTCCACCCGGGGACTCACAATGTCTCCCATTCGATAGCCGACCCTGAGCTCCGTGCTCGAGGGATCCAGGTGGGCGCCGTGGTCGGCCACCTTGATCTTCTCGACACTCTCCAAGTCGTCATAGACAACCATTTTCTTGTCTCCGACCGCGGTGATGCGCCGAATCTTTGTGGGCGAAAGCCAGCTCACGTGCAGATGGGCGAGCGTCCCCCCTCCAAATTCAAGCCTGACGAACGCAACGTCCTCAACCCCCTGCTTCACGAACGACCGGCCCCACGCGCTGACCCGTTTCGGGGTTTTCCCGATCCAATAGAGGATGATGGAAATGTCGTGTGGCGCCAGGTCCCAAAGCACATTGCGGCCGTCAGATTGATAAAGTCCGAGATTCACCCGCACGGAATCGATGTAATAAACCCTTCCCAGCTCCCCCCGCTCTAGAAATTCTTTCACCTTAATGACCGCCGGGTTGTATTCAAAGGTGTGCCCCACCATCAAGATTTTTCTCGACCGCCGGGCGAGACGGACGAGTCTTTCTCCCTCCCGGGTCGTCGCCGAGAGGGGTTTCTCCACCAACACGTGCTTCCCAGCCCGGATGGCCCGGCTTGCCAGTTCGTAATGAGTCGAGATGGGTGTTGCAACGACGACGGCGTCAATCGTTCGATCTCGAAGCAGCTCGTCGTAACGAGTCGTCAACTGGACCCCCGCATATTTCTTGGCCAAGGGCCTCAATCGTTCCTCGTTGAGGTCACAAACGGTGGCAACCTTCGACTGCGGCAGGTCGTGGAAATTCCGAATCAGATTCGGTCCCCAGTACCCGCAGCCCAAAATCCCGAGGCGCACAAGCCCCTTTTCTTTCATCCTTGATTCCTCAGGGGAAGCGGGCGACTCACCCCCTTATTTAAAATTTCTTCGTAAAATCCTTCCATCGCTTCGGCAATCCGGTCCCAGCTCAAATTTTCCAGCACGAACTGGCGTCCCCGTTTTCCGATCTCGCGGCGCAGCGCCTCATCCTTAAGAAGACGAATGAGGGTGTCCGCAATGGCCTTCACATCCTTTGAATTAACCAGGACTATGTTTTTTCCATTCTTCAGTTTTCCGGGGCCAAAAAGGTCTTCGGGGATGTCACTCACCACCGGCGTCTCGCAGAGCATCGCCTCCATCGGCGCCGTTCCCAGACTGGGGAAAGGACCCGTGACCCAGGTCGCAAAGACGTGGGAATCCTTCATCAGTTTAAGCGTTTCCTCATGCCCTGTCTCGCCTCGAAATTCGACCTGGTCTTGGGTCAGACCAAGCTCCCGGGCCACCCGACCCGGTTCCTTAAGGTCGAGCCGTCCCGCCAACACCAAACGGGCCTCCGGGACTTCTTTTAAGACGGTTTTCATCGCCCGGATCAGCTGCGAGGGATTTCGAAACGCGTGAATGTGACCCACCATCAGAATCTGGGGCCGACCGTTTCGCTCCGACGATGCGTTGTCGTACTGCCGGATGGAATCCAGCCGGACGCCAAAAGGAATCACGCGGGAGCGGTTTTGTGCCTTTCGCCCATAAACCTGCCCCACATAATTGTGGACCGTCTGGTCTAGACTCACGATTCCATTCCATCGCGAGACGCCAAACCAGCCGACCGTCATCCGGTCGAGGAGCGTCAGAATCCCCTGCACCCAAACGTTGGGGTGCTGGATGGGAGTCGTAATCGATCCCACCACGGGAATTTGGACGGAGCGGGCAACGGCGGTGGTGAGCAAATTGGTGTCAAAGATGTGGTTGACGTAGTGAATGAGGTCGGGCTGATTTTCTCGAATCAAAAGTTTGAGTCGTCTGTAATTTCCCGGCGTAAAAGCGAATCCCATTAACTTCAGGTTGTAAAGGAAAGAGAATCGGGAAAATTTAATCACGGGGAGGCGGTAAAGCGGAAAGGGAGCCGCTTCTTCAGGAAGAGAGTCCTCTCGCCAATCAAGCGTCACCCCAATCACTTCGTGGCCTCGGGCGCGTAAGGCGAGCGCCAGACTCTCGGCGTAAAAGGACGAGCCCGAAACCATCGGGGGGAACCAGTTACTGATTAACAGGATGCGCATACGCAGGGGTTGTCCACTTTTGGGAGATGAAGGAGAGTGTGAAGGCGGCAAAGAGCATAAAAAAG
>CAYJTI010000126.1:0-4097 GCA_964373135.1 uncultured bacterium
GTCCTGAGAGCGGGAGACGAAGCCTTCATTCCCGCTCACACGAAGCACTCCGCCCGCAACATCGGCCGCACCACCGCCCGGTGGTATTACGGGTATAAAACGAAGTGACCTACCGGGCGAGACGGACGAGCTCTCGGGCGATTCGAATATGGCGGGCCTCATCCCGAAGGATTTGCTTGAGGATGGGCTCAATTCCAGCCTGGTGAAGGAGCCCTGATTTTTTCTTTAAGAGTTTCTGATAGAAGCCGAAGGACGCCTGTTCGAGCTCGAGAATTTTCATAAAGCGGAGCCGCCAAAGTTCTTTCTGCTGTTCGGGTTTCATCGCCGCACCCTTTTTTCAAGGTTGAAAATGATTTTTTGAAGGATCCGCTGGTGTTTCTTGCTTTCCTTGATTAACGTTGAAACCGAACGAAGAATTTTTTGTTTTTCCGCAAGGGAAAAGGGGTCCTCCTCCCGGGCATGGTCGTAATGCATCTTTAAAAGGTAAATCCCCGTGTCCTCCGCTTCCTCCGCTTTCACGAGCTCGTAGAGGAGTTTCTCGAGTTCCCCGCCCATCGACGCCCAGAAAAATCGCTTCTCAACCTTGTCTTTCCACATCGCCGCCTCCGCCGACCGAGAGGGAAAAGTTTTCAACCATCCTACGACCCTTGCAAGGGTAAGTGAAAGAGAGATGGAAAGCAGTGATTTCAGTCACAAAAGTTGAATTTTGGCGCGTAATTTTAGGCGTAATTTTAGGACCGCTACCGAAAGCCGCCGATTTCGGATATAATTTCTCTTCAAAAGGAGAAAAGGCCATTCCCAATTCTCTCAGGAGTATACCCCTTTTTCAGGGCTTGTTGGAAAGCGACCTCGCTTCGATCCAATCGTGCCTCAGGGAAAAGAGTTACGACAAAGGCGAGATCCTTTTCCTCGAAGGAAAGCCGTGTGAGCGGATCTTTATTGTCCGCTCGGGACGAGTGAAGCTTTACCGCACCGCTTCCTCCGGCCGGGAACAAATTCTTGAAACCCTCGGGCCGGGGGATACCTGTGCGTGTAATCCTGGTTCCAGCACGTGGTGCTGCGCTTCGACGGCGGAAGCCGTCTCTCCCTCGGTCGTCTGGTATCTTTCCCGGGACGATTACGTTCGAATGATCCAAACAAACTCCCGCCTCGCCCGGACCCTGAACCAACTCTTTGCCGAAAGGCTTCGAACCTTCAGCTCGCTCATTGAGGAAGTCTCTTTGAAGGACGTCAAGAAACGCGTGGTTAAATTTCTCCTTGACATGCTTCAGGAAAGGGCCAACAAGGAGACGACCGGCAAAGTTCTCTTTATCCCGTTCACACGGGAGGAGATTGCCCAGAGGGTCGGCGCCGCACGGGAAACCATTGCCCGCAATCTTTATCAACTAAAACGGTCCAAACTCATCGACATCAAACCCCACCAGATTGTGATTCGAAATAAGGAAGGCCTCGGAAAACTCCTTCTATAAGTGACGGCTGTCACTGACGGGCGGAAAGGGTCCTTGTATCTTTCGAGTGAAAGGACAAGACCCTTCCGTGGCAGGAGAAAAGAAACTTTCGAAAGGAATCACCGGACTCATCGAGGGAGACCACTCCCTCACCCTCCAGAAGACTGACGAGCTCCAGAGCCTTTTAACCCAGCTCCGGTATGAGGGGAGGGCCTCCTTAGGAAAAAACTTTAAAGAGGCACGGGCCCTCCTCGATTTTTTCAAGAGCGAACTCCTGCGCCACATTGCCTTGGAAGAAAGGGTCGTCTTTCCCTTCCTACAGATTCATATCCCAAAACTGGAACCGGTCCTCCATCTCCTTCGTGCCGAGCACGACGACTTCAAAAGGAATCTTCAGAGCTTCGAATTCCAGATCGAGGAACTCCTCAAGGAAAAGGACGACCTCAACCGGGGGAAGAAGCTTGAGCGGCTCGAAGAAGTCGGGACCTATTTGGCCTATCTCTTAAGGAACCATATTCAAGTTGAGTCGGAGAGTGTTTATCGAGTGGTAGATCGGGAACTGAAGGCAGAAGAAAAAAGGGAACTTGAGAAACGAGTTGAGAAAGGAAACGGAAAGGGAGAAAACCGATGAATCTCGTGAGCCTCCCGATTCTTTACTCAATGCCGGGACCCGGCGAGCTTGTCGTCATCTTCCTCGTGGTCTTCTTTCTTTTCGGGGCCAAACGGCTTCCGGAAATTGCGAGGGGATTCGGGCAAGCGATTCGGGAATTCAAGAATACGCTGTCTGGAATTGAGAAGGATTCGGAAGAAAAAAATAAATAAGAAACTCGAGTTTGGCACTTTTCACAAAATTCCTTCTCCCCCTTCGGGGGAGAAGGAAAAAGTGCCAAACTCAAGTAAGAAAAAGGGGAGAATGGCGTGGACATTTTGGAATACCTGAGTGCTCAACATATCGTCTTCCTCGAGGAACTGGATTACCTCGAGAAGCTCAAGGCGTCCCAGCCGACGACCAAGGCGCCGGGATTGAGGGAAGTCACGTTTGCCATCGCTCAGGCCGTCAAGCGACACGCTCAGGTTGAAGAACGGCTCCTTTTTCCTCAACTCCAACCGTATGTCGGCAAAGAATTGGGAACGCTGGAAGTGATGGAATTCGAGCACGGAGCCATCCGGAAGATTCTCAAGGCGTTGAAGCAAGCCTCGGATGCGCACACGATTCGAGTGGAATCGGCCAAGTTCACGGCTTTCCTCCGGGACCATATTGCGAAGGAAGAAATTGTCCTTTTCCCGCTGGCCGAAGAGAAATTAAGTCGGCGAGATCTCGAGAAGAGTGGAGAGCGGGCCTTCCGGATTGACCAAAAGGACCGGCTCTTTGCCCGCCCCTGCTATTAGAAAGAAGGTTTAGAGAAGGACGAGGTGTTGAGCAAATCCGGGAATTCGTCAAAATTAATTGCCTTTGCCGTGTTCGCTTTGGGATTAAGCGTTAGCGTGACTGCTCTTCATTCGCTTCCTCCCGCCGGAGCGGGCGCCTCGGTTTCAGCAAAAGCTCCTTTGATTGAAGCGCTTTTCTTAAGAGGGGAGGCCCTCTATCAAAAACAGTGCTCGGTCTGCCACGGCTTGAAGGGTGCAGGGGATGGGCCGGCTGCGTATCTTTTGTATCCCAAACCGAGGGATTTCACCCGGCGTGAGTTCCGTCTCATCTCGACGAGTGAAATGATTCCGACCGATGAAGATTTGTTTGAGACCATCAGCCGGGGGATGCTTGGTTCGGCGATGCCCCCGTGGGAATTTCTTCCCGGGGAAGACCGGTGGGCCCTCGTTTTTTATGTGCGTTATCTCGCAGAACTTGAAAAGGCGAAGCAGACGGGAGAGGTAACTGAAGCGATGTTAAAAACAGGAGTCCCTTGGGAGATTCGGGAAAGACTGGCGAGAGGCCCCAAGGAAACGGCTTCGGTCATTTCGGTTTCCCCGGAGCCCGCCCGCACGCCGGAATCTCTGATGCATGGCAGGGAAATGTTTCTTAAGGCTTGTGCGGCTTGTCACGGCCAGGAGGGACGGGGAGATGGTCAACAGATGATGCAGGATAACCTCGGTTTCCCTTTGAGACCGCGTGATTTGACGAGCGGACTTTTCAAAGGGCCATCGACGAGCGAGGCCCTCTATCGAAGGCTGGCCGCCGGTCTTCCGGGAACGCCGATGCCTTCATATCGGGAGGCGCTGACGGATGAGCAAATTTGGGAACTCGTTCACTATGTCCAGACACTTCCGGAAGCGGGGAAAGAAGAGTGGCTTCGTTTGAAGCGGAATCAAATTGAGGCCGGCAAGATTGAGGGAGAGATTCCCACCGACCCTCTGGCAGAGCCGTGGCAGGCGGTCCGGCCCACGTTTATTGCCCTGACACCGCTCTGGTGGCGGACCGAACGTGTGGAAGGCGTCGAGGTGAAAGCCCTTCACAACGGAAATCAAATTGCCTTTCACTTGAGCTGGAGCGATTCAACGGAAGACAAATCCACAGCCCTTCCGCAGCTTTTCTCCGACGGAGCAGCGATTCAGTTTTCCTTTGAAAAGGACCCGCCCTTTGTTGGAATGGGAGGAAAGGAGGGGGCGGTTCACCTCTGGCACTGGAAGGCTTCGTGGCAGGAAGAGGTGAAG
>CAYJTI010000127.1:0-285 GCA_964373135.1 uncultured bacterium
CCCTTCTTGACGCCCCCCTCGGGAATCGCCTCTTTCACGGCCGCCGTGATGATGTCTCCGATCACGGCGGACCGTTTCCCCCGGCGCCCAATCACGCCGATCATCGAGGCCTTCGTCGCCCCGCTATTGTCCGCGATTTCTAAAATCGTCCGCATCTGAATCATAGTCAGCCACTCCATACTTTCTATTTAGCCTTCTCAAGGAGCTTAATAATACGCCAGTGCTTCGTCCGGGAAAGCGGGCGGGTCTCCACAATCCGGACCCGGTCTCCCGCGTGGGTTTCGT
>CAYJTI010000127.1:295-4085 GCA_964373135.1 uncultured bacterium
CATCGTGGGCGGCGTATTTCACCCGCTCCTTCAGCACCTTTTGAAAACGGGGGTGGCGGTAAAACCGTGTCACGACCACAATGCGGGTCTTCGCCATTTGATCTTTCAACACCACACCTTCCCGAATTCTTGCGTGCGTCCTTTCCCGAACTTCAACCATCAGGCTGTCTCCTTCTCCCGCAAAATGGTTTGAACCCGGGCAATGTCCCGCTTCGCCATCCGGATCGACGAATGTTTTTCGAGTTTCCCCGACTTCGCCTGAAGCCGGAGAGAAAAAAGTTCCTTCTTGAGCCCATGGGTCTTCTCCTTGAGCTCGTCCGCCGTCAAGTTTCGAAGTTCTTTGGCCTTCAAATGAGGCATCGTTTGTCTCCTAAATCATCCCTTCCCGTTTCACAAAACGGGTACGGAAGGGGACCTTAAACGCGCAGAGGCGCAAGGCCGAGCGGGCCAATTCTTCCGGAATCCCTCCCATTTCAAAAAGGACCTGCCCCGGTTTGATGACCGACACGTAATATTCGGGATTCCCTTTCCCCTTTCCCATTCTTGTCTCGGCCGGCTTTTTCGTGTAGGCCTTGTCGGGAAACATCCTGAGCCAAACCTTTCCTCCTCGCTTCACGTGGCGCGTGAGCGCCACGCGAGCGGCCTCGAGCTGAATCGCCGTAAGCCATCCCGGCTCGAGCGCCTTGAGACCATATTCCCCAAAAGAGAGGTGGTTGCCCCGGGTCGCAATCCCGGTCATTCGGCCCCGGTGCTGCTTTCGATATTTCACTCTCTTTGGCATCAAAGGCATAACTCAATCCTCTCACCCTCACGCGGATGAAGTCGGCGGGGAGCCGGCCGTCTCCGTCGAAGGAGGCACAGGGGGGGCCGCTTCACCCGCTGGCGCCTGCACCGCCTGAGTGACTTCTTCCTTTTTCTGCACGGCTCGAAACTCCGCCACCTGTTTCTTCACTAACACCTCACCCTTATAAAGCCAAACCTTTACGCCAATCGTTCCGTAGGTGGTAAATGCCGTGGAAAAGCCGTAATCAATGTCGGCCCGGAACGTGCTCAAGGGGATCTTCCCCTCGTGATATCCTTCCGCCCTCGCGATCTCCGCGCCGCCCAGTCTCCCCTTCGCCTGGATTTTGATTCCCTGCGATCCTTTCCCCCTTGCATTCTGCACTGCCTTCTTCATGGCGCGGCGAAAAGAGACCCGTTTCTCAAGCTGCATCGCCACGTTTTCGGCCACGAGCTGGGCATCGAGCTGGGGGTCCTTGATTTCCTTAATGTCGACGAAAAGTTCCTTCTCTCCCACCAGGTCCGCCAGCTCCTCTTTAATCCGGTCGATTTCCTGACCCCTTCGGCCGATGATGATGCCGGGGCGGGCCGTGTGAATTCGGACCCGGACGCGGCCGCTGGAACGTTCAATCTCGAGATTGGAGATCCCGGCGTAGCCGAGACTCTGCTTGATGAGGCGGCGCAGCCGAAGATCTTCGTGCAAAAAATCAATGAGCTGCTTTCCCTTGGCAAACCACTTTGCCTTCCACGTTTTGATATAACCCAGCCGTAATCCATAAGGGTGCGTCTTCTGTCCCATCCGTTATCCTTTTGCCGCCGCTGCTTTCTTTCGCGGCCGCTTCGCCCCTGCCGCGCTGAACAACTTTTTCTTCGGCTCCTCCGGTTTCTTCGCCTTTTCCGGTGCCTTTGTTTTCTCGCGCCCCGTCACGGGCTTCCGAAGCCCTTCCCTTCACGCACCACGACCGTGAGGTGCGTCATCCGTTTCAAAATCTGGTCCGCCCTCCCCATCGCCCGCGAGAGAAAACGTTTCATCACCGGTCCGCCGTCGGCCCGGATCTCCGAGACGACCAAATTCGACTCGGTGAGCCCTTTCCCCTTCGCGTTCGCCACCGCACTCTTGAGCCCCTTTTCCACGAGGCGGGCCGCTTTCTTATTGAGCACCGTCAAAATGTTAAACGCCTGAGAAACCGGTTTTCTCCGAATCGTGTCAATCACAAGCCGCATCTTCCGGGGGGCGATTCGAAGGTATTTCTCGACCGCCCGCGCTTCTTTTGAAAGGTCTCTCACCGCTTCCACCATTTTAGGTCTTCGCCTGCGTCGCAAGCGCCTTGGCCTTGTCCTGAGCCGTGCTGTGTTTCCTGAACATTCTCGTAATGGAGAATTCGCCGAGCTTGTGGCCGACCATGTTCTCCGTCACAAACACATTCTGAAAGAGTTTGCCGTTGTGGACCGCAAACGTGAGTCCGACAAAATCCGGCGTGATCGTCGAGCGGCGCGACCAGGTCTTGATCGGTTTTCGATCGTTCTTCTGGCGCGCCGTGCGGACCTTTCCCAAAAGCTTTTCGTCGACAAAGACTCCCTTCTTAGAGGAACGACTCATGGGAAACGACCTTTTCCCTTCCTACGCCTTCCGGGGTTTGACAATGAACCGGTCCGACGGTCGATGGGGACGGCGGGTCTTAAAGCCCTTCGACTTTTGTCCCCAGGGGCTCTGGGGATGATTGCCGCCTTTTGATTTTCCCTCACCGCCCCCCATCGGATGGTCACACGGATTCTGGGCGACGCCTCGCGTCTGGGGTTTAATCCCCAGCCACCGGGCGCGCCCTGCTTTTCCCAACATCAAATTTTCGTGGTCGGGATTCGAGCACTGTCCGACCGTCGCATAGGCATCGGCCTTAATGATCCTGACCTCGCCCGAAGGAAGCTTCACGTGCGCAAATTCATTTTCCTTCGCCAGGATCGTAGCGAGGGTCCCGGCGGAGCGGACCAGTTTTCCGCCCCTTTTTGGTTCCAATTCAATGTTGTGAATGGCGGTCCCTTCAGGAATATTTCGCAAGGGAAGGTGATTCCCGACCTTCACCTCGGCCTGCTCGCCGCTCATCACGGTTTCGCCGACACGAAGCCCGTCCGGCGCCAAAATGTAAGATTTCACCCCGTCCGGATATCCAATCAAGGCAATCCGGGCGCTCCGGTTCGGATCGTATTCAATGGTCAAAACCTTTGCCGCTTCGCCATGCCGGAGGCGCTTGAAATCAACGAGCCGGATCCGCCGCTTGTGCCCGCCTCCCTTCCGACGGTCGGTCACGTGGCCGTGACTATTTCGGCCTCCTGACTTTCTCTTTGCGAGCGTCAGCGGCTTATAGGGACGGTCGGTCGTGATTTCCGAGAAATCGGCACCGCTCCCGAACCTGCGCCCCGGCGTTGTGGGTTTAAACTTAATGAGCCCCATTTTTGTTCAAGCTCGTTCAGACGAACTCGATCTTTTCTCCTTCCTTCAAGGTCACGGTTGCCACTTTCCATTCCGCGGTCTGGCCCGGCTGGACGCGCACACGCTTCCACTTCCCGGGCATCACACGGGTGTTGACCTTTGTCACGTGGACGTTAAAGATTTTCTCCACCACCTCCCGCACCGACTGCTTGTTGGCGAGTCGGTGCACCTGGAAACTGTACTTTCCCTGAGCATTCTGCCCGGTGCTCTTTTCCGTGATTTGCGGCTTTAAAATGACGTCGTAAAGATCAAGCCTCATTGAAGTCTCGCCTCGATGACGGGAAGGGCCTCCTCCTCAATCACCAGCTTGGGCCAATGAAGAATGTGGTGCGCATTGAGGTCCCGTGCGAGCTTGACCTGGAGGAGCCCCGAAAGATTTCGGGCCGCCCGGGCCAAGACCGGGTCGGTTTCCTTCACCACACAAAGCGTCCTTTTCCTTTCCAAGGGAAGGGCCTCTAAAATCTTCACGAGCTCCTTCGTCTTGGGAGAATTTGGTTTCGCTTCGTCTAAAAGGAAAATATT
>CAYJTI010000128.1:0-4036 GCA_964373135.1 uncultured bacterium
GGCACTCCGGATTTCAACGGCTCGGGAGGCTCGAGCCACGGCCGCACTGGATTCGAGAGCCGTGAGGCTGGTTGAGCAGATTCGAAATAATCGGGAGCGAATCCTTGCGCCGTTTATTCCGGTGGAGGTGCCGTCACAGGAGCTTTTCGAGCTGGCGAATCTTTTTGTGAATCAGCCGGCGGGGACGCACCGCGTTGTCTTAGTTGCAAAGGACGCCCGAGCGGCTAAGTCGATTGAGAAGGCCTGGTCACGATTTCTTACAGAAAAATATTCGAGCCCCTTTGACCGGAATCGAATTGCGAACCGCGTCATTATTTCGACGGCCGACAATCGTCTCGTCCTTTCAAAAGGAATGGATGGCGTGTGGGTTCAGACGGGAGAAGGGGACTCAATCCCGCCGGCGGCGGCTCGTAAAGTCGACAAGGTGATTCATCCCTTGGCCGGCGCGAAGCCGAATGCAGCAGTTCAACTTCTCCAGGCGGCCCTCCTTCTTCTCGAGGGACCCGAGGCGGGCCGCCTTCGCGAAATTACGAGAGAGGGGCCTTACACGCACTACGTTCAGGAAAGCGCCGAAGCCTTAAAGAGTCTTGCCGCCCTTCTGACCGATCTCATCTCGGCCCGCACCATTACCGTTTCCGCATGAAAAAGGGGACAGATTACCTGTTACGTGCATCAAGTGATCTGTCCCCTTTCACCGGCAAATCGGCTTGAATTAGTCGGGAAGGCTTCCTATACTGTGCTCCCGTGAAAAAATATACCTCGCTCTCTCTATCTCGTTATTTAACAGAGCTTTCTGGGAAGAATCCGGTGCCGGGCGGAGGGAGTGCAAGCGCTTATGTGGCAGCGCTCGGAACCGGCTTAGCCGAGATGGTGGCGCGGATCGGGATGAAAAAGGCGGCGGCCGAGGCGAAGACTTCCCTTCGAAATACGATTCGCCTCTTCCAGAAACTTCGGAAGAATGCCCTCACGGTAGTCGATCTCGACCCCAAAGTTTATCTCGAAGTCCTCAAAGCTTACGCCCGGGCGCGGAAACTTACAGGCCCCGAGGCAAAAACCCGTTTAACGGACGAAGCGCTTGAAAATTCCTTTCGTCTTCAGGCGGACCTCGCCCTTCTTGTCGTGATGGCGAAGGAGGGGCTTGAGCCGCTTGACGGAATGATTCAAGGTTCGATTAAAAATGATTTGAAGGTGAGCCGTGCCCTCTTGGAGGCTGCGTTTCAGGGGGCTTACGACACGGCCAAGGTCAACGTGGTTTACTTGAAGAATCCGGAAAAGAAAGAGCGCGCCGAACGGGCACTCGGCGAGCTCGAAAGACGATTTTCGAAAGGTGTCTGACACCTGAAAGTCACATCTAGTAGGTCACACTTAAGTGTGACCTACCTTAGTGTGCCCTATGACAGCAAGAAAATGAGCGAAGCGAAGATTCTTTACGGGAAACCGATTGCGCAGGCAGTCCAGCGGGAAATCCGTTCCGAGGTGGAAGGGTTCATGCGGAAGGGGCTCGAGGCGCCCCTCCTTACCGCCTTTCAAGTGGGAGAGAATGCGGCCTCGCGCTGGTATCTTGAGGAGCAGCGGAAGCTCGCTTCGCTCCTCGGCATCGGGTTCCAGCTCGTCCCGTCGCGCGATGTCCAGCTTCCGAGTCAATTGATGGACCAAGTCCGGCGGGCGAGTGATTCAAAGCCGCACGGAATCTTTCTCACCCTCCCGGTCCCCGACGGCTTTGATTCGGCGCAGATTTTCCGCGTTTTCAATTATCAAAAAGACGTTGAAGGAATTCATCCGATGAATCTTGGGCTCCTCGTGATGCGGCGTGCCCGTCTCATCCCCTCGACCGCGCTCGCCGTGATTAAACTCATCGAATCGACCGGCCTCAAATTCCGGGGCAGGCGGGCGGTTGTCATCGGACAGAGCACGGTCGTCGGCCGGCCGCTTCAGCTTCTTTTTGGTGAGGAGCGCGTGACCACCGCCGTTTGTCACACGGGGACCACAGCGGAAGATTTGAAGAATCTCGTGTCCACCGCTGACCTCGTCGTGGCGTGCGCCGGAAAGCCGGGTCTTGTGAAAGGGGCCTGGATTAAGGAAGGAGCGGTCGTGATTGATGTGGGGACCACGGAAGTCGGCGGCAAACTCGTGGGCGATGTGGAATTTGAGGAGGCGAAGAGGCGGGCTGGATTCATTACGCCGGTTCCGGGAGGCGTCGGCCCCTTGACCGTGACCATGCTTTTCAAAAATTTAATCACCGCCTACCGCTGGCAAAAAGGATTGTGAGAAAAGGGGACAGTCTCCGCCACCATTCCAGGCGGATCCGCCCTGCAGTTTGGCGGACCCTTTTTGGGGACACCCATTTTTGCCTGTCCCCTGAAAGGTGCCTGTCCCCTTTTCCAAAGGAGAAGAGATGACGTTACGAGAGAAGCTTTCGCAGAGGAAATTTGTAATTACCTCCGAACTCGGGCCTCCGAAGGGGGTTGATTTAATGAAGACGCTTCAGGAGGCAAAGGCGATGGCGCCTGCAGTCGACGCGATGAATGTCACCGACCTCCAGGGCGGGGTCATGAAACTCGGTTCGATTGCTTTGTGCCGCGTCCTCATCGAACAGGGGATTGAACCGGTTTTCCAATTGACGGCCGCCTCACGAAACCGGGTTGCGATTCAATCGGACGTCCTGTCGGCCTATGTCCTCGGGATTCGAAATACCCTTTTACTCGGCGGCGACCCGCCCAAGGTGGGAGACCATCCCGATGCGAAGCCGGTTTATGATTTGGATACGATGGGACTTTTTCAGGCGGTCAAGTCCTTGAAAGAGGGAAAAGATCTGGCCGGGAAAGAGCTTGAGGGCTCGCCCAAGGAGCTTTTCGTGGGGGGGGCGGCGAATCCTGTGGTGGACGACCTTGAGACCGAGCGGCAGAAAATTGAGAAGAAAATTGAACTTGGCTGTGAATTCTTTCAGACACAGGCGGTTTTCGATCCCGCGCTTTATGAGAAGTTCCTTGAAAAGGTGAAAGGGGTGAAGCAGCCCTTTATTGTCGGAATCATCGTCCTCAAATCGGCCAAGATGGCGCAATTTATGAATGACCATATCCCGGGGATTCGGGTGCCGGAGGCCTTGGTTAAGGAAATTGATGCGGCGCCGGACAAAAAGAAAAAGGCGGTTGAGATTGCAGCCCGCCTCCTCAAGGCGCTCCGGCCGATGGCTCAAGGGTTTCACATCATGCCGATTGGCTGGGGAGAGCTTGTGCCGGAGATCGTCGAGGCGGCCGAGCTGGCGAAGAGCCCTCACCCCAACCCTCTCCCCAGCGGGGAGAGGGAGAAAGGTGTGAGAGTCCCTTGAATCCCTCTTCCCTGCAAGGAGAGGGTTAAGGCGTGAGAATTCCTTAAACCTTTCCCTCTCCCTTCCAGGGAGAGGGTTAGGGTGAGGGTGTGAAGAGTGAAGAGCACGGTCAAGTCGATTCGGGAGAAAAAAGGGAAGGAAAAAATCGCCGCGCTGACGGCCTATGATTTTCCCTTTGCGAGAATTCTTGACGAAGTCGGAATGGATATCATCCTCGTCGGCGATTCCCTCGGGATGGTCCTTTTGGGGTATGAGTCAACACTTCCCGTGACGGTCCGCGAAATGATTCATCATACAAAGGCCGTGGCACGCGCCGTCAAACGTGCCCTCATCGTGACCGATATGCCGTTTGGATCGTATCAAGATTCGGTGGAGCGGGCGTATCGAAGCGCGAAGCGCCTGATTCAAGAGGCGGGGGCTGAGGCCGTGAAGCTTGAGGGAGGAAAAAACGTGGTGAGACAGGTGACGGCGCTTGTGAAGGCCGGGATTCCGGTCATGGGGCACCTCGGGATGACGCCGCAGTCGGCGACGTTGCTCGGGGGCTACAAGGTGCAGGGGCGGGAACCCAAGGCGGCGAAGGCGATTCTTGAAGATGCGGGGCGGCTTGAGGAAGCCGGCGTTTTTTCAATCGTCCTTGAATGCGTTCCGAGGCGGCTTGCCGAACGAATCACGAAAAAAGTTTCCTGCCCCACCATCGGAATCGGAGCC
>CAYJTI010000129.1:0-4018 GCA_964373135.1 uncultured bacterium
GGGGAGAAGGGAGATTCTGAAAATTTTCAGAACCCAAGTTTATTACTTAGAAAAGAAAGAAGCGCCGCTTTCCTTCGCCAGACGCCTTCTCCTTTTTCAAAAGCTTCCAAGGGTGGAGCTTAAGGTCTTGGGTCATCTCCTTTAAGTTTTGAGAGGCCTCATTGAGGTTTTCGAAGGTGGAGTTGAGCTTCCGGCGGTTTTCCCCGACCAGTTCATTCAGGTTTTCAATCAACTCCCGGAGAGTGACGGTCGTTTTCTTAAGCTCCTCAGCCGCTTCGGTTCCCTCCTTCATCATCTTATCCAAGGCAATGGGGTCGGTCCCCCTCAAGGGTTCGTCGGCTCCTAAAGGAGCGGCGTCGGGCGAGCCGGGGGTCAACTCGAGGTATTTTTCACCCATAAAACCGAGCATGTCGATGAAGGCCTCGGAGTCTTTCCGAAGCACCACCTCTTTTGAAAGGGAGGCGGTCACTTGAATTTGTCCATCCTTCTCTCCCCGGATCTCGACCCGGGAGACCTGGCCGACCTCGTGGCCCGCAAAGTGGACCGGGGCGTTCTTGGCAAGGCCGCTCACGTAATTGAAAAGAATGTCTACTTCATAGTCCCCCTTAAGGAGAGCCGAACCGCCGGCGGCGAAGAGGAAGAAAATGAGGACGGCGAGGGAGGCCGTGACAAGGAAGCCCGAGCGAATCTCAGGATTGAGGCGGGACACTTTGCTCTCTGTCGCCAAGGATTCCCTTGAGATAACCTTCTCGGGTTTCTTGAAAAGAGACAGGGCCATCGATTTCTCCGTGGATGAACTGGTGAACGTAAGGGTGCTTCGAATCTTGAATCTCTTGGGGCGTGCCGGAGGCCACCACCTTTCCCTGTTGCAGCACAATGATTCGGTCGGCGATCTGAAAGGCACTTTTCATTTCGTGGGTGACCACCACGGAAGTCATTTTTAATTTTTTAGTCAAGTCCACAATCAGGTGGTCAATGACCCGGGCCGTAATGGGGTCGAGTCCTGCCCCGGGCTCGTCATAAAAGACAATCTTGGGGTCCAAGGCAATGGCCCGGGCGAGCGCCACTCTTTTTTTCATCCCGCCGGAGATTTCGTGGGGCCTCAGACCTTCAAAACCGGTCAGACCCACAAGCTCCAGCTTCACCTTGATGATGATCTTGATAATCTCTGGGTCAAGACGGGTGTGCTCCTTCAGAGGCAGCGCCACATTTTCCCCGACGGTGAGAGAATTGAAGAGCGCCGCCCCCTGAAAGAGCATTCCGAAGTTTTTTCGGATTTCGTCCCTTTCCTCTTCGGACGCTCTCGTCATCTCCCGGTCGAAAATGAAGATCTGGCCCCGGTCAGGTTCCAGGAGTCCCACCAAAATCCTGAGGAGCGTGCTTTTTCCGCAGCCTGAGCCGCCCATGATGACAAGCGTTTCTCCTTCCCGGACTTCAAACGAAATTCCGTTTAAAACCTTTCTCCCCCCCAGCGTTTTTTCGACCTCTTCAACTCGAAGGATGGTTTTCATTCCCCCGCTCATATGAAGACGTAATAAAAAAGTGCGGTGAGGAGGCAGTCGGATACGATGATTGCAATAATCGAAAAAACCACGGATTGGGTCGTTGCGCGCCCCACCCCTTCGGCACCCCCGGAGACGGAGATTCCCTTGTAAGTAGAAATGAGACCGATGATGAGCGCGAAGACGAAGCTTTTTACGAAACCCGTCCAGATATCCTTTGGGACGAGGGCATCAAAACTTTCTTGGAGGTAAAGGCCCGAGGAAATGCCGAGACCGAAGGTTCCAATGAAAAAACCACCTAGAATCCCCACGGCCAAGCCCAAGATCGTGAGCGAAGGAAGCATCACGGCAATCGCCAGAATCCGGGGCACAATGAGGTAAGGAACCGGAGGAATCCCCATGGTCCTCAGTGCATCAATTTCTTCCTCGACCTTCATCGTGCCGAGTTGGGCCGTGACGCTGGCCCCCACCCGCCCGGCGATGACAATTGCGGTCACGACCGGGCCCAACTCCCTGGCCATCGACACACTGACGAGTCCTCCGGTGTAAACAATGGCCCCAAAGCGTCTGAGCTGGTAGGCGGCCTGAAGGGCCAGGACCGCCCCGACGGAAAACGAAACGAGCGCCGTAATGAAAAGGGACTCATTCCCCACAAAAACGAGTTGTCTCGAAAAAAGTTCTCTTCGGAGACCCCGTTTTCCCAAAGCGGGGGCAAGAAAGGCCCAGTAGAAGGAATTTCTGAGAAGGGAGGTGAGCCGAGCGGCCTCGATGAGAAACGCATGAACCTTCCTGCCGATGACTTCGAAAAGGAAAAGGATTCGTTCCATCCGTTCTGCCTGAGCCAATTTCTAGCCCACGAGGGCGAGCGCCTCGGTTTCGCCCGGGACCAGCCTGAAGATCGTGTCGAGCTTGGCAATCTCGAAGACGCTGCGGACGGCGTCGTTCAGATTGAAAAGCACGAGTTCGCCGGCGCCCCGCCTTATCTTTTGGAAGAGTTCGATAAAGGTGGCGAGGCCCGAGCTGTCGATGTAATTAACCTTTTTGAGATCCACGAGAAATTTTTGGGCGGAGGCGAACGGAAGCTTGTGGAGCTCCCGGCGAAACTCCGGGGAGGTGTGAAAATCCAAGTCGCCTTCGGGGCGGAGATAACAGCAAGCCGGGTCTTGGCATTCGATTTTGACTTTCATCGGACCGCTCTTTTTTTGTATTTGGTGAGCACGAGTTCGTTTCCAGTCGGATAGGAGGTATTGTAGTTTATTTCATCAACGGATTGTTTGATGAAATGGACCCCCAGGCCCCCGCCCTGTTGGGGGGGAAGTTTGGGAGGCCGGAGCTTCGTCACGTCGAATTTACGGCCGTAATCTCGAATTTTAATCCTCACCTTTTCGCTGAAATCGTGAATGGTGAGCCGAATCCGGTGCCCCGACTCCCCGGCATAAGAATGACGAATCGCATTCGTGCACGCTTCCCCGACCGCAAGAAGAAGCGCATTTTGCTCCTGCGGGGAGAGGCCCGTCTTTTGGAGAATGGTCCGGAGGCGGTTCCGCAGGCGGTTGAGGCTGTGAGAATCACTGGTCAAAAGGAGAGTTTTCTCGGTCATACCGTGACGATTCCAGGAAGCTCGCTAAAGGACAAAAATTCTACGACATCCTGAGCTTGCAGTCCAATCGAACTTTGGTTAGGATTTTAGCCCCCGATGCTGCGGAACCCATCGATTCCTGAAGGGTATCAAGAGGAATTCTCAAGGCGAGAGGCCTTTCTTGTGAGGAGGCGAATCAACCTTTTATGCGGCCTCACCCTCGTCATCTATTTTCTCAGCTCTTTCCTTCTTATTTTAATCCGGCCCTCGGAGTTTAAATCAGAAGAAATTCCGATTTGGGTCGCTCTCGTTTTGCTGTCGGGCGCTTTCCTCTGGCTCAATGCAAAGGTTCAGGATCTCAAGGCCGCAAAGCGGAATGGATTTTTGCTTACCACGTTTCTTTTAGGCCTTCTGATTCGAGTGAATCTCATTTACCCGGAGGAATTGGGTTATAGTGCGGTTTATTACCTCCTCGTCCTTTTTCTTGTCTCCCACACGATTCCTTGGACGGCCGGTGAGACCCTCCTCCTCATCCTCTTGCACGGGTCTGCCTATTCGATTTTTTCTTTCTTGAAGGAAGGCTTCCCAGGAGTTTCCCCGCCAACGCTTTTCCCCTGGGATTCCTATGTCGATGGGATGATTCTTCTGGGGACCGCCTCGGTGATCTGTTTTGTCATTCGGAGGAAGGAGTCAGATCGGGAGATTGAAAACTTCGTGCTGTTAAAGGAGGTCGAGGAGAAGAACGAACAGATTCAAAAGGAACTTGAGCTGGCGAGGCGGATTCACAAGACCTTGGTTCCCGACTCGCTCTCCTCGCCACGGGCAGACATCACGGTCAGTTATCTCCCGATGCACCTGCTGGGGGGAGACTACGCCAGGTTTCACTTTTTGGATGAGGAAAGAGATCGGAAGAGAACACGTCAGAACTCAAGACACT
>CAYJTI010000130.1:0-4005 GCA_964373135.1 uncultured bacterium
AACCGGACAAAATGGCGGAGTCAATTCTCCTTCGTTTCCGGCCTGAAAGGCGGGCGGCTAGGCCGGCATAATGAAAGTCCACGTGGGGATAAAGCCGTTTCGCGGCCTGAATCTCGGCCGGAATCCCTTGTCTCACCGGACGTTCGGAGAGGCGTGAGAGCGGAAGCAGAAAAATTTCTTCGACCCCCCTTCCGACGCAGGCCTTGATTCCTTCTCGTAACGAAGGATGGGAGAATGTCAAGCAGGCGACCTCCACTCGTCTTCGGGGAAACGCCCGACGGAAATCTTCGACCCCTTGAAGAAGGGCCCAATTCTCTTTTGGACGACCCGTTCCTTGGACAATCAAAAGGTAGGCGCTTCGCTCTTCGGGCCTCATAAGGGATGAATAATCCGACGGGTAAAGAACTTAATCGTAACTCGGAGAAGCACCGCAAAAATGAGAGCGCACCAAGCGCTCGTCAGCATTAACCGGTAGGCCGTCCGGATATCGCTGGCTTGAAGGGGCCGCATGGGGTAGCCCAATTTGTGGGTCTCGACTTTCTCCCCTCCGTAGAAATTTGTCCCGCCCAGTTCAACCCCCAGCGCCCCGGCGAAGGCCGCTTCCGGGACGCACGCGTTCGAAAAATCCGTATTCGCGCCGTCCTCCCATCCGATTCGCCACGCCTCGTGGCTCCGACCGTTGATAAAGGCGGTGCCCATCCCAATCAAGACCCAAGAAATCCGGGCCGGAATCCAGTTAACCACGTCGTCCAGCTTCGCGGCGAATGACCCAAACCGTTGATAACGCGGGGTGCGGAGGCCGACCATTGAATCCATCGTGTTGATGGCCTTATAGACCATCGCGAGCGGGGCACCCCCCAACGCCGCGTAAAAGAGCGGAGCGAGGACGCCGTCCACAAAACTCTCCGCAACCGCCTCCACGGCTCCTCGAATAATCTCTTCTTCTCCCAAATTCTCCGTGTCTCGTCCCACGATCCGGCCAAGATTCTTGCGGGCCGATTCAAGCTTCCGATTCGTGAGCGCCGCATAGATTCGCCGGGCCTCGTGTTTCAAATCCTTCACCGCAATGGCGCTATAGATAAAATAAATCGAAATCGCTTTCCCCAAAAGCGAATGAATTTGAGAAGCGATCTCTCCGAGAAACCAGACCGTCGCCCCCGTCAACGCCGGAATCAACACGGCCAAGAGGAACCCGCCCACCCGCTCACCGGGAATTAAAAATCGTGTCCACCTCTCCAGCGTCCGAATGCCGCGCCCCATCACCCCCACCCTGGGCCACGACGAAGCCGGGGCTCCAAAGACCCGGTCTAGAACAAAAGCGGCAACGAGGTCAAACATCCTTCGCCCTCCTCTTAAACCTTCACCGCTCGTCTCGGAAGAAATGACAAATCGAGATGTTCGCGAAGAAGTCGAGCCAGTTGATCGTAATTTTTCTCTTTCAACGAATTTAAAGACGGAACGGCGGATTCGACGACGGGTTTCTTCTTCCCCGAGCTTTTCCACAACGCCTCCAGAAAGGACGCCCGAAAACCCGCCTCGTCAAAAAGTCCGTGGAGATAGGTGCCTAAAATTCGGCCGCTTGCGTCAATCACGCCTTCGGGTCTCCATTCCCCAGAGGAGCCTCCGATCGAGATCTCCAACAAGGGCCTTGCCCCCTCTCCGAAGTGAGTCTGCCCCATATGGATTTCATATCCCAAAAGCTCTCCCTTTACGGGAAACGAGAAAATTTCGGTCCGAATCCTTCCCAGAACTCGTCGCAGGGTCTTTTCGGGAAAAAATCGGGTTTGAATCGGGAGAAGCGAAAGCCCTGCCTCAGACCGTTTCTCCGACTCAATGGCTTCCGGATCTTCAATCCTCTCACCGAGCATCTGAAGCCCTCCGCAAATCCCAAGGATCCTTCCTCCCGAACTCGCGTAGTCGTGAACCTTCACATCCAATCCCTTCGCCTTCAAAAATTCAAGATCGGCAATCGTCGCCTTCGTCCCCGGGAGAATCAAAAGGTCGGGAGATCCAAACTCCTCAATCCGCCGGATCATCCGGACCGAAACCCCCGGCTCCTCGGCCAAAATCTGTAAGTCGGTGGCGTTTGAGATCCGAGGGAAGAGAAGAACCGCAATATCGAGGCCCTCGACGGCCGACGCCGGCTTCCCCTTCCCTTCCAGTGAAACCGAATCCTCCTCTTCAATCCAAAGGTCCAGCGGATAGGGAAGGACGCCCAACACCTTTTTCCCGGCAAGGTTCTCAAGCATCCGAAGTCCCGGTTCAAGGAGGTTTAAATCGCCCCGAAATTTATTGATGATGAATCCGATAATTCTCTTGCGTTCTGAATCGTCCAGAAGCGCGAGGGTCCCCAAAATCCAAGCAAAAACTCCGCCCCGGTCGATGTCTCCCACCAAAAGGCATTTTGCGTCGGCCATTTCCGCCACCTGAAAGTTCACGATGTCGAGCGCCTTCAAATTGATTTCAGCCGGGCTCCCGGCCCCCTCAATCACCAAAACTTCATACGCTTGCGCCAGCCGCTCATAAGACTCCTGGATTGCGGTCATCATCTTTTCGCGCAAGGAGTAGTATTCGCCCGCCCTCATGGTGCCGATCGCCTTTCCGTGGACCACCACCTGCGAACCGTCATCCGCCGCCGGTTTCAAGAGAACGGGATTCATATGAATGCTCGGCTCGGTGCGGGCGCATTCGGCCTGGACCGCCTGCGCCCGACCGATCTCTCCCCCCTCTCGGGTCACGTAGGAATTATTCGACATGTTCTGGGCCTTGAAGGGCGCGACCCGGACTCCTTGATCGCTCAGAATCCGGCAGAGGCCCGCCGTAATAAACGACTTGCCAACGCCTGAGCCCGTCCCAAGCACCATAATGGCCTGCGGCCGTCTCTTCACGGAAGCCTCCCAACCTCTTCCACCACGGCTACTTTCAACGCCTCAAGCAAACGCAAATTCTCCTCCCGCCGCCGGACCGAAATCCGGAAATAGGCAGGCCCGAGACCCGGAAATTCCTGGAGTTCACGAATATAAATTTTCCGCTGGGCCAGCTCGTCAAACAGGGGTTTCCGATCCGGCGCCGCCCCGTGGCGAATCAATAAGAAATTCGTTCCGCTCGCATAAATCTTGAGCGACGAAATTTCGCCGAGCCGCGACCCGAGCCATGACTTCTCCTCCTCGAGCCACACTCGAGAACGCTCGGCGAATTCAGTGTCTCTCAAGGCCGCGATGCCGAGCCTCTGGGCGACCCCATTGCAAGACCACGGAACCTGATGGCTCATTAACTTCTCAATCAGCTTCCTGGAACCCAATCCATAGCCGATCCGGATTCCGGGGAGGGCGTAAAATTTCGTGAGCGACCGAATCACGAAGTAAAATGAGTCGTCCCGCACCTGGCGGGCGATTGAGAGGGAAGGATTCCAGTCGACAAAGGCTTCATCCAAAATGACGAAAACATTTCTCCGCCTCGCCTCGATGAGGAGGCTCTGAAGCTCCTCTTTTGAAAAGGAGGTCCCCGTGGGGTTATTGGGGCGGCCCAAAATCACCAAGTCGACTCCCATCAGGGAATTCAGGAATTCGGAAAATGAGAAGCGAAAATCTTCCTTCTCTTTCAAGAAAAGGCTGCGGATTTCGGCCCCTTCCAAATTAAGCCGGCGGCGGTATTCGAGGAAGCCTGGTTCAACCAATAACACCCGTTTTGGTCGAAAAAACCGAATCGCCAAATCGAGGAGTTCCATCGCTCCGTTTCCCGCAATCACATTTTCCGGCCAGAGGGGATAATGCCTTGCCACCTCTCGGCGAAACCAAAGGGCCTCCGGGTCCGGATAGGCCGCGATGACCTTGACCGCCTCTGAGTAGGCTTCGCGGACGGAAAGAGGCGGCCCGAGCGGATTAATGTTGCTTGAGAAGTCGAGGATTTCCTCCTCGGGAATGCCGAACCGTTCCGAAAAAGCCCGGAGCGCGGCCCGGGGGGGGGGGGGGGGGGGGGGGGGGGGGGGGGGGGGGGGGGGGGGGG
>CAYJTI010000131.1:0-4001 GCA_964373135.1 uncultured bacterium
AGGAGATTCAAAAGGAAGCGGAGAAAAGAAACCTCCAACTCGAGGCCCTCATTCAGGTCAATACGTCCCGGGAAGCGACCAAATCCGGTTTTAATCCTGAGGAAACGGAAGGAGCGGTGGATACAATCCGCCAGTTTCCGAATTTAAGGGTTCGAGGACTCATGACGATTGGGCCGTTGACGGAGGAAGAGGGAAAAATCCGGGCGAGTTTTCAAACCCTTCGAAAACTGAAAGATGCGCTTCAGCCAAAATTCGGTCAGGAGCCCTTGCACCTTTCAATGGGAATGAGTTCGGATTTTGAGATGGCGGTCGAGGAGGGAGCCACGTTCGTCAGAATCGGAAGCGCCGTGTTTGGCGAAAGGGAAAAGGGGACAGGTCACCACGCCCCGTCGGTCCGGTGACGACAAAACCCGTACCCTGATGATGCATAAGAGAATCGGAATCGTTGGCTGCGGGAATATGGGGGGGGCCATCCTGGCGGGGCTTCTCAAGCATCGGATGGTGCCTCGCTCGAAGGTGACCGTCTATGACAAGATTGTTTCCAAGGCAAAGGCCGTCTCCCGTCAATGGAAAGTCCGGCTCGCGAAGGGAAATGCCGACGTCGTTCGTCATTCGGAAATTGTACTCTTGGCTGTAAAACCTCAGGACCTTTTCGAGGCGGCGGGCGAATTTTACGAGGCCTTCACCTCCCGCCACATGGTGATTACGATCTTAGCCGGAACCCCGGTGGGGAAAGTCCGGCGGGCCGTCGGTCCGAAACCGGCCATCGTCCGGGCCATGCCGAATCTCGGCGCCAAAGTGGGGGAGGCGGTGACAGCCCTCACGGGAAGCCGGGCGTCTCATTTGAGATTGGCCGAAACAATTTTTTCGGGGTGCGGGCGGACGGTTCGTCTCCCGGAAAAGTATTTTGATTTGGTGACCGCGATTTCTGGGAGCGGTCCGGCCTATTTTTTTCTTTTAATGGAACTTCTCTCGAAAGAGGGAAGGGCGCACGGGCTCAAGGAATCGGTGGCCCGGGAGCTTGCCGTTCAGACGGCGCTCGGCGCCGGACTCCTGGCGCGTCAGTCGAAATTTCCGCCGGCAGAACTCCGGGAGCAGGTGACATCGAAAGGGGGGACCACGGCGGCGGCGCTGGAGGTCTTTAAAAGAGAAGGACTTGCATCCATCGTCTCGAAAGGAGTTCGGGCGGCAGTGAAACGAGGCCGGGAACTCGCTCGGAGGTAACCCATGTTTATTTTCGGCCAGCTCTTTTCAAGTCTCGCGCTTCTGGCCAGTATGATTTTTAAATTTCTCTATTTCCTCCTTGTCCTGCGCATTATTTTATCGTGGTTTCCGGTCGACCCCTACAATTCGTTCGTGAATGCCCTGTTTCAAATCACGGACCCCCTCCTCCTCCCGTTTCGGAAGCTCCCGCTTCAGATCGGAATGATTGACCTCACGCCCGTCGTCGCCTTTTTTGTCCTGACCTTTCTCGACCGCTTCGTGGTCGGGGTTTTCTCCGAGCTTGCGATTCGATTTTCCGGCGGATGAAACCGAATCGGCTCGGCGAGGCGCTTGAAGAATCCCGAGGAGCGGTCCGGGAGAAGACCTCCTGGGTCCCCGAGGCGGCCGTCATTTTGGGGACGGGCCTTGGAAATCTCGCCCGGCGGATTCAGACGGAGAAGATTGTTTCCTATTCCGAGATTCCGAATTTTCCCCAGACGACCGCCGAGTCGCACAAGGGGCAGCTTGTCTTCGGCACCTTGAGCGGAAAAAAAGTGGTGGCGATGGAAGGAAGATTCCATGCCTACGAGGGTTATTCGATGGAAGAGGTGACTTTTCCGGTCCGGTTAATGCGCGGGCTCGGCGCCAAAACCCTTGTCGTTTCAAACGCTGCCGGCGGAATGAATCTGAAATACCGAAAGGGAGATTTGGTCCTCATTGAAGACCACATCAATTTAATGGGGGTGAATCCCTTAATCGGTCCGAATGACGACCGGCTGGGACCGAGGTTTCCCGATATGTCCGAGCCTTATTCGAAGCGGCTCCTGGCGTTGACCGAAGAGGCAGCGCGCGAAGAGAAGCTTGAAGTCCGCCGGGGGGTTTACCTCGCCGTGACCGGCCCCAATCTCGAGACCCGTGCGGAGTATCGATTTATGCGGGGAATCGGAGCGGACCTCGTCGGGATGTCGACCGTGGCTGAAGTGCTGGTCGGCGTTCACATGGGGATGGAAATTTTGGGCGTGAGTGTCGTGACCGACCTCTGCGACCCCGACCATCTGAAGCCGGTGGACATCAAAGAGATTATCCGCACCGCCAACGAAGCGGGTCCCGCACTCGACCGCCTCCTCGAAGCTGCCCTTCGAAAGTTTTAATCCATGTCCCAGGAAAAAAGTTACAAAGAAACGTTGAGTCTTCCCCAGACCTCTTTTCCGATGAGAGGAGATCTTCCAAAAAGGGAACCCGAGCAGTTGAGGCGTTGGTCGGAACTTCAGGTCTATCAAAGGGTTGGAAAGAAACCGGCCCGCGGGCCGGTTTTTCTCCTTCACGACGGCCCCCCTTACGCCAACGGCCCGATTCATATCGGCCACGCGCTCAACAAGATCTTGAAGGACATCATTGTGAAATACAAAACGATGCGGGGTTTCAAGACGCCTTATCTCCCCGGCTGGGACTGCCACGGCCTTCCCATTGAATACTCTCTTTTGAAGGAGATGAAGAAACGGAAAGAAGAGATTCCGCAGGTCGAGTTTCGAAAAAAGGCCCGCTCGTATGCCGAGAAATATGTGGGGGTTCAACGGGAAGAGTTTAAGCGGCTTGGGGTTTTTGGGGATTGGGAGAAACCGTATCTGACGATGGAGTTCGGCTACCAGGCCTCGATTGCGGAAAGTTTTCTCACCCTTTACGAGCGGGGTTTCATCGAGCGGCGGCACAAGCCGGTGCCGTGGTGCTGCGAATGCGAAACGGCCCTGGCCGAGGCCGAGCTCGAATACGAGGAAAAAACCTCTCCTTCGATTTATGTCGCTTTCCGCGTCGATAAAAAAATCGGTTCCCACCCCGAGCCGGTCTCGGTCGTGATTTGGACCACCACACCCTGGACGCTCCCGGCCAATGTCGGCATCGCCTTTCATCCGGACCTGAAATATGCGGCGGTGAAAACGGAGAAGGGGATTTTCATTTTGGCCGAGGCGCTCCTCGAAGGCCTTCGGTCCAAACTGGGGTGGAAGGATTCGGAAGTGCTCGAGACATTTTCACGCGACGAGATTCCTTTCACCGAAGCGCACCACCCCTTCCTCGAGCGCACCTCAAAAAAGATTTTTGCGGAGTTTGTCTCAAGCGCCGAGGGGACCGGCGTCGTTCACATTGCCCCGGGACACGGCGAAGAGGATTATCAAATCGGCCACCTCAAGTTTAATCTGCCGATTGTTTCTCCCGTGGACGAAAAGGGAAGATTCACGCGCGATTTTCCGCCCTGCGAGGGAATCAATGTCTTCAAGGCGAACGCCAAAATCCTCGAGATTCTAAAAAAGACAGGGGCCCTCCTTCACGAGGAGAAGACCCAGCATTCTTATCCGCACTGCTGGCGGTGTAAAAATCCTGTCATTTTTCGGGCGACGCTGCAGTGGTTCCTCAAGGTGGACCACGAGGGGGTCCGGAAGAGGGCGCTTGAGGCGATTCAAGGGAAAATCAAATTTTTCCCGGCGTGGGGGAAGAACCGAATCGGCTCGATGATTGAGACCCGCCCCGACTGGTGCCTTTCAAGGCAGCGCGCCTGGGGCGTTCCGATTCCCTTGATTCGATGCGAGGCGTGCCAAAAAGTTTTTGTGGCGGAAACCAAAAGGAAGATTCTGGAGGCCTTTGGGCGGGAGGGCGCCGACGTTTGGTTTGAGAAATCAGCCGTAGATTTTTTTGAGCGTCAACCCTCTTGCTGCGCGAAGCCCCATCTCGTCAAGGAGACCGATATCCTCGACGTCTGGTTTGATTCGGGCGTGAGTCATGAGGCCGTCTTAAAAAAGAATCCG
>CAYJTI010000132.1:0-3142 GCA_964373135.1 uncultured bacterium
GATCTTCCCTGCAAACCCGTTGTGGCTAACCACAAACCCCCCATAGGAACATTGCCGCTCCGAATGCTCTCGAGTCTGTAGCCTGAATTTTTAAGCAACGTTAAACACTCTTCTTCGATCCCTTCGCCAGAGATAGAAAGGAAAATCGTAGGGCCATATGTGGCCAATAGCCTTTTCGCGCCCTTGAGGACCAAAAGCTCCGATCCGTCTACATCAATTTTTATGTAGTCCGGCGGTGGAAAATCTCTTCCTACTACATCGTCCAACGCCAGTGTCTCGGTTCTGGAACAGTTGTTTCGACACATACGTAATCGCTTGCCATCGGCTGTAAGTTCAAGCAACAAAAAACCGCACTGGTCAGAAACGGCTGACTCGATCACTGAGACATTATTTATGCGGTTGATCCGTAAATGCTCTTTCAGGTAGAAGATATTCCTTGGTAACGGCTCAAATGAAAAAACCTTCCCTTTTGACCCAACGAGCCGTGATGCGAGTAGGCTGTAAAATCCAGCTTGTGCGCCGATGTCGAATACAACGCTACTTTCCGCCACTAATTTTTCGAAGAGCTGTCGCTGCTCAAGTTCATAACTTCCCAGCCAGCATCCGTGATCACTTGATTCCGGAATCCATTTCATTCCTCTTATTCGACTTTGGAGAATCGGCATCTGAATTCCTGGCGGGATCAGCTTCAAGGGCAGCCTTAGAAGCTTGCCAAGCAAACTCTGGTTGGATATCTTAGAAAGATTCAAGAAGGTCAAATTTTTTAAATGTCTCCTCCCCGATAATTCCGGTGCAGACAATATGTTCCCCCACCGATTTTTTCTGGTCGAAGAGAAGGACGTCGAGGCCGAGCCGGGCGAGGCGTGAGGCGGCGTAAAGCCCGGTGTGTCCTCCGCCAATTATGACAACGTCATGCAAGGCCCGCTCCCTTCTTTCAAACCTTCTTCTCCCGACTCTCCCACTTCCCGCGAAGAGTCACCCAGAGTGACAGAAACAAAAGTCCGAGGTCTTTCCCGAAACTTTGGTTTTTCAAGTAGTCCAGGTCGTAACGAAATTTTTCCTCAAACGAAGCGTCACGGCAGGCATAAATTTGGGCCGGGCCCGTGAGGCCAGGGCGAATCCGGTGGCGCTCCGAAAAACCGGGACTTGAGGCGTCCAGTTCGTCAACCGCAAGCGCCCGAGGCCCGACAAAGCTCATCTCTCCCCTGAGAATGTTAATGAGCTGGGGGAGTTCATCCATCGCGGTCGCCCGGAGAACCCTTCCCACTTTCGTGACTTGCCGTCCGTTAGTAGGGCGTTTGACAAATTCCACCCCGATTTCCCTCTCACCCTTAACCCTCTCCCCCGGAGGGGGAGAGGGGAGGGTGAGGGGGTTGAAACCAGGTACGAATTTATCAAACGGGGTATTAGCTCCCGACGCCGAGGTCCCTTTCCCGTTTCTTCCGGGGGCCATCGTTCTAAATTTAAGCGCCCTGAACTTTCTCCCATTCCTCCCCCAACGTTCCTGGACGTAAAGAATTGGGTTTCCGTCTTCGACCAAAATCGTGAGGGAAAAAAGGAGGCCGAGCGGAAGAAAAAAAAGAAGCCCCAGGATTGAAAGAAAAATATCAAACGGCCTTTTAAGAATTGGAGAAGAGGGCTTCATAGCGAGTGAGGGCCGATTCTCGGGTAAAACAAGATTCAAAAAACTCGCGGGCTTTTCTCTTTTTCTCCTGCAAAAGGGAAGGTTCCCTGACGAGCCTCTGGATGAGTTCGGCCAGTAACCTGCCATTCCCCGGAGGAATCGTCCACCCGCAATCGCCTTGGCGGACAATTTCTGCCGGCCCCGAGTCCTCCGGGGCAATCACAAGAAGAGGAAGTCCCGCCGCCAAGGCATAAGAAAGCTTTCCCGGGATGCAAAATCGGTCTACCTCTCCCCGGAAGGGAATCAGGGCTAAGTCTCCGCAAGCAGACATTTGGGGGAGCACCTCTTCCGGCTGGTAAGGAAGGAAACGAATATTTTTCAATCCTTTCCTGCCCACCTCGTTCGCTAAGGCTTCCTTAAGAGGGCCATCTCCAATGAAAAGAAATTCAGCGCTGCCATCCCCATTGAGAGACGCCGAAGCTTCTACCACATCCTGGAAATCGTAAATCCTGCCAAGATTTCCGGAGTAGAGCACAACGAAGCGGCCAGCCAGCCTATGTTTTTCGACAAAGGGATTTTTCTCTTTCTCAAGCGGACGAATTCGATTCCCATCCGCCCAGTTGGGGATGGTTTCGATTTTCCCCGGCGCCCTTAGAAAGGGATATTTCTTTTTGAGGTGTTCAGCCATTTTCTCTGTCAAAACGACAACCTTTTGCGCCGCCTTGTAACCGGCCCGGTTTGCTTTTTCGAGAAGCCGGGCCAGAACACTCTCGGGTCCAAGCTCTCCCAATGCCACCGCCACCTCGGGGTAAATGTCAGAAACAATTGAGACGTATTTCTGGCCTCGAACCTTTCGGAAAAACCAGCCGAGCAGAGGGAGAAAAGGGGGGTCTGAGCCAATCACAAGAAGCGCTCGTCGGTTCATTCCGAGAAGCTTAAGGAAGGCGGAGAAAAAAAAGCTCACGGCGCTCAAGATTCTCCCGGCCGGCCGATTTCGGGAAAAGCTAAGTTTCGGAACCCGGAGGATGTCCACCTCCTTTAAACTTTCCTGCCACGGGAGCCGGCCCCTGCCGGCGTAACTTGGCTGGCCCGTAACGACCTGCACGGAATAACCCTTCTCAACGAGCCCGAGCGCTAAGTCCGTAAGTTGCTGCGCGCTTCCCGCAGGCTCGGGAGCAAAATACTGATGAACAAAGATGAGTTGGCGATTCACTCGGAAATCAGTCAGACAAAACTCCCCATGGGTCGAAAAGGAAGGGGGAATCCGATTTTAAAAAACCATTCCGCTTCAGTTCCCGAAATTCATTGGAAGGATGGGCAAAGATGCAGACGTCTGCTCTTCTCACAGCCTCCCGGAGACTTTCTTCCAAACGGATTTTTTTTAAAGCCTCATTCCCCACTGGTACGCCGTTTGATAAATTCGTACCTGGTTTTAACCCCCCCACCCCCCCCCCCCCCCCCTGGGGGGCGCGGGCAACGGGTGCGGGGGAAACCGACCCGGAATTTGTCAAACGGCTC
>CAYJTI010000132.1:3152-3942 GCA_964373135.1 uncultured bacterium
AGGATCGTAAGCGGAAACCCGGGCCCGCTCCCTCGCAAGCTCCTCGATGAGACGAAAGGAAAAAGAGTCCTCAAAGTTCTTCAAGCCCGGTTTGTAACTTAACCCGAGCACCGTCACCTTTTTTCCGGACAAGGGACCAAACTCTGATTTTAGCTGACGGATTAGTTCCCGGGCATGTTCGGCGTTTGATTTTTCAATGGCGTTTAAGTGAGGTGCCTTCAGGTCCCTTTTTCGTAAATAGCTTAAAAGAAACCGGAGGTCGCGCGGAAAACAAGGACCGCCAAAGCCCAATCCCGCCTTCAGAAATTTCCCGGCTCTCTCCCCTCCTTTGAGGAAAAACTCCTCAAGCGCTCGACGGTCTCCTCCCGGAACCCGCGCACAGAGGTCAGCCGCTTCATTGACGAAACTCATCTTGGACGTGCAGTAGGCATTGTGAACGAGCTTAATCACCTCGGCCATGGTGGGGTTCGTTTTTAGAATTGAGGGCCTGTTTTCGCAGAGCCTTTTGTAAAACCTCTCGAGCCACGCCGAGGTCCGGCGGTCACTCGCCCCGATGACGACCACGGGGGGGTTGAAGAAGTCACGAATGACGGTCGTTAACGCGATGAAAACGGGATTCACCGCGATTCCGAGGGCCTCGCCCACTTTCTTGCCGGACGTTTTTTCAAGCAGGGGGCGAAGCTTAAATTCCGTGGTCTCGGGAACCAACGTGCTATTAATGGCAACAAGATAAAAACCGTTCCGCCGGCGAAGCTCCCTCCCGAGCCCCGCAACGCAATTTTCTAAATCG
>CAYJTI010000133.1:0-3931 GCA_964373135.1 uncultured bacterium
AATTCAGTGTGGATGCAGGCGATGAGGAAACCTACCAGAAGGTCCGGCCGCCCCGGCGGGGTGTGGGCTCGCCCCTGCGTTGGGAGAGGCTCGTGAATGCGGTGCGTTATGCCCTCAATTACCGCGAGATGATAAAGGCGAAGACACGGATTGTCGTAAGCCTCATTATGGATGTCATCATTCGTGACAAAATCTCGCAAGCCGTCTCGTTTTGGCTCGACGACGTCGGGGTGGATGAGGTCATCCGAAGGAAATACCTCACGTGGGATCATAACACCACGCTCGACCCAAACCGGTCCGCGGATCCTCGCCTCTACTCTCAGATTGACGACGTCGATACGTCCCAACTCCAGCCTTGTGTCTGGCCCTTCGAACGAATGAATATCGATACGCTCGGCCGTGTGGCCTTATGCGGACAAGACATTTCCTTCACGACGTCCAATCAGTTTCCCAATATCAACCAACAAACCATTCAGCAGGTCTGGCAGGGCGAGACTTTTCGAAAATATCGTGAAATGCACCTCTCCCGCCGCGGGGGCGAGATTGCCCCCTGCAGCCACTGCTCGGCCTGGAAGGCCGGTATCCGGGACTGGGAACACGGATGGCTCAAGGTCTTGAACACCGCGGAAAAAAATCGGAACACGGCCCTCGAACTTTCCGACGCGGCGGAGGTTGGAGCGATGACGGACATCGTCCGACGGGAATAGGAGACGCGGTTTCATGGGAGCAAATTTTCCTTTTCCTGAACTGAGCCCTGCCGCGCAGGCTTTTTTTCGAACGGCCTACGGGGTCCTTCTTGTGGCGATGCTTGTCCGAACTATCCCCCTGGCGAGCCGCTTTTTTATGAGCGAGCGCTGGGGAGGCTACGCAAAATCCCGATTTGCGGTTGACGCGATTCAGAATCCGCTCGTCCTCCCTCCCGTCTTTGGGCTCTGGCTCGGGTGCGGCCTCTTGATCGCGATGGGCCAAGGGTCTGTGGGGGCATCTTTGGTGAACCTCGTCCTCTCCTGGTACTTTTTCATTTGGATGCGCTGGAAGGGGGTCCTTCGCGGGATGGGGGCGCCCGGTTTCATGACTTATTGGCTTGCGGCCGCCCTATTTCTTCTGGAGTATACCCTTCATTACGCCCCCCAGTTACGAGCCTTCGCCCTCCTCGTGCTCCAGCTTGATTTTGCGTTGATTATCTTCTCCTCGGGATTTTACAAGTCGAGAGCCGGCTATCTCCAGAACCACGGAATGGAACTGGGCCTTGTGAACCCCCAATGGGGTTATTGGTGGAAGGCTTACCAGAAACTTCCCCCCGGACACTGGATCTTCAAGCTCTATAACCAGCTGGCTTGGTCCGGCCAGCTCCTGGCCGCTGGCTTGATGTTGATTCCGGAAACCCGCTTTTGGGGTGGGCTGCTGCTCATTGTCAGCTTTTTGGTCATTGTCTTTAACATTCGCCTTTTATTTTTGTGTCCGATGATGATGCTCTGCGGGGTTCTCTATTTCACGAAGGGAAGCTGGGGGGACCAAGTCCTTTCAGGAGTCCTGTCGTCCGAAACCTTCGGGGTCACTCTATCGACGTTTCCTTTAATGCCGGCCGTCAATCAGTTGCTGGGCCTTGGACTGGGATGTTATCTCCTGATACTTCCCTTGGCCCACGCCGGATTATTTTACAACTTTTACGGCCGCCGAAGCCTGCCTTCCCCCTTCCAGGCGCTCCTTGAAAGGTATACCAATTTCTTCGGAATGATTGTTTGGCGGGTTTTCTCACATGACCTCGTCAACTTTTTCATTCGAATTTACCGGGTTCCAAAGAGGGCGAAAAGCCAGCGCCTCCTCGTCTCTCGATGGGACCATCACCGGGATTGGCGTTACCGGCATGTGGGTGAGGCGATTACCGTCACCTCCCTTTTCACGACACTTAAGTATTACCCAAGCCAGTCAGAGCTTTTCCAAGAGAGACTCCTTCGCTACGCCCGCACGATTCCCCGTGCAAAAGAGGAAATCCTCATCTTTGAGTACCTGAGCGGGGTCAAAGAAAAGGAAGGTTTTCGATTTCGGAGGGCGAGCGAATTCGAAGTCAGTCCCGACCGCGGGACGGTGGAAGAATCCCCTCGGGATTCGCGCACTTCGCTTGTATCCGTACCAGACTTTTCGCCCGTTCACGAAGGGGCCGAACCGGGCTCTTATCGTCCGCTCAGTCAAACTCTCTTATGAAGATCTTACTTCTTAATCCCGCCGTCGACTTTGATAAGCAGTTTGGCACCCTCAAAAAGTTCTACACTCCCATTCCTTCGCTTGGCCTCGCTTACATAGGGGCCGTCTTGGAGCAACACGGCTTTGAGGTCGAGGGGCTCGATTCTTTCATGCAGTGTCATACGATTGAAGAAATGACTCAGAGAATCACCGCGTCGGCGCCCGATGTGCTGGGAATCACCTTGGTCACACCAGCGGCCCCCCTCGTGGACCGGATGCTGCCAAAGCTCCGTGCCGAGATGCCCGGCCTTGTTATCGTGTTGGGAAATATTCACGCATCTTGTTTTGACGAGTATTACCTCCAGCAGGGTTTCGCCGACTACATCGTCCACCACGAAGGGGAAACCACGATGCTTGAGCTCATGCAGGCCCTTCGTGACCGGCTCGACCCCAGCGGGATTTTGGGAATCTCGTATCTCGATTCCTCAGGAAATATCGTCAAGACCCCCAAACGGTCCTGGATCAATCAAATGGCCTTGGACCAGATGCCTTATCCCGCCTGGGATTTGTTTCCCGTAGAGCAATTCAAGCCCGACATTCGTCTCCAAGGGAGACTGAAACCCAATGAGGAGGGCGAGGTCGAAGCCTTGCCGATTCTGGCCTCCCGGGGATGCCCTTACAATTGCAGCTTCTGTTCTCCCGTCAATACGATCGGCAGGCGTTACACAATGCGGAGTCCCAAATCGGTGGCCGACGAGATGGAACACTTTTACAAGAAGTGGGGCGTCGAGACTTTTTACAATATGGACCTCATCTTCCCCCTTTCTGAAAAGATGGGGCTTGAATTTTGCGACGAACTCATCCGCCGCAGGCTCCCGATTCGTTGGCGCTGTGAGACCCGGGTGAGTAGCGTCACGGTCCGTCTCCTGGAACGGATGAAGGAATCGGGCTGTTACGCGGTCGACTACGGGATTGAATGCGGGAATCAAAAAATGCTGGACTCGGTCAATAAAAAATTCACCCTTGAGCAGGTCCGGGAAGCCGTCGGGGCGACAGCGAAGGCGGGCATCGAATCGGAAGGGATGTTCATCATCGGTCTCCCTGACGAAACCGTGGGGGATACCTGGGACGCAATCAACTTTGCCCGATCTCTCGATCTCGACCACATCAAATTGAATCTCTTCGTTCCTTATCCGGGCTCGGAATTGTGGGACACGTTGAAAGGACGGGGGGAGCTAACGAATTTCGACTTTAACGAATACACGTCGTATCCCAGTTACACGGGGGGGCGGGTGCCTTACGTCCCCAAAGGAAGAACGCAGGAGGAACTCGTCCGGCTTCAAAAGATCGGAATGCGAATGGCCTTCTTTCGTAAGAAGGTGATCATGAGGGAACTCAAAAATTTTAAATGGGACAAGGTGGACCAGTATTGGACCGCAATCAAAGAACTGCTCTTCCCGCCGGCCACGGTGGTTTTGGACACCACCTCCGATCGCTTCACGGTTCCGAGCCCCTGCTGACCCCGCCACCCGCAACAGAATCCCCAAGCCTCAGAACACTGACCTGAAAGAGGAAGGGGAAGACCGCAATTTATGCGGCTTGTGACACTTAAACGGGCTCGCAGCTATTTGCAACTATTTGAATGTCAGACTGCAAATATTACGGAAGAATAAAAAGAACTTTTCAGCTTCTTAATAAGGGTTGCGGGCGATTACATCGTCAAGCGGAAAAGTCGGATAAAACTACC
>CAYJTI010000134.1:0-3927 GCA_964373135.1 uncultured bacterium
AGCAGGGCCGCTTCCGTCAGAACCTTCTCGGGAAGCGCGTCGATTATTCCGGCCGCTCCGTCATCGTCATCGGCCCCGAGCTCAAACTGAATCAGTGCGGTCTTCCCAAGAAAATGGCCCTCGAGCTCTTTGAGCCTTTCATTATTCGAAAACTCAAAGAGCGGGGACACGTCCACACCATCAAATCCGCCAAGAAGATGGTGGAGCGGGTCAAGCCCGAAGTCTGGGACATCCTCGAGGAGGTCATTAGCGAACACCCGGTCATGCTGAACCGGGCGCCGACCCTTCACCGATTGGGAATTCAGGCCTTTGAGCCGGTCCTCATTGAAGGAAAGGCGATTCGAATTCACCCCTTAGTTTGTGCCGCCTTCAATGCCGACTTCGACGGTGACCAGATGGCCGTTCACGTGCCCCTCTCCATGGAAGCCCAAATGGAGGCGAGGATTTTGATGCTTTCCGCCAATAACATTTTTTCTCCCGCCAATGGCAATCCGATCGCCACGCCGAGCCAGGATATCGTCCTGGGCCTTTATTACCTCACGAAGATGCGGGAAGGGGTGAAAGGGGAGGGACGGATCTTTGCCGATGCGGCCGAGTCGGTTCTGGCCTATCAGGATGGAGCGGTGCATAAACACGCGAAATGTAAACTTCGCCTCGCCTCCGGAGAGTTCGTTGAGACGACGGTGGGCCGGATCCTTTTCAATGCCATCCTCCCAAAAGAGTTTCGGTTTGTCAACGAGCTCATCACGAAAGCGCGTCTGGCCGACGTCATCACCGAGTGTTACCACCAGTTCGGCCATCACGCCGTCGTGGAACTCTTGGACCGGCTGAAGGCGCTCGGATTTGAAGAGGCGACTCGATCCGGCCTCTCGATCGGGATCGACGATATACACATCCCTTCGACGAAGCCGAATCTGCTCGGGGAGGCGCGCCGGGATGTGGTGGCGATTGAGAACCAATACAAGAATGGGCTCATCACGGACGGCGAGCGTTACAACAAGGTGATCGACATTTGGACTCACATTACGGACCAGGTCACCGACCGGATGTTTGAGGAGCTTGAGTCTTTCAACCCGATTTTCATGATGGCAGACTCCGGGGCCCGGGGCTCGAAGCAGCAGATCCGGCAGCTCGCCGGAATGCGGGGACTGATGGCGAAACCCTCAGGAGAAATTATCGAAACCCCCATCACGGCGAATTTCCGGGAGGGGCTCACAGTGCTCGAGTATTTCATTTCGACGCACGGCGCCCGGAAGGGGCTGGCGGACACGGCCTTGAAGACCGCCGACTCGGGTTACCTCACCCGCCGGCTCGCTGACGTGGCCCAGAACGTGATTATCGTCGAGGAAGATTGTGGAACGCTCAACGGAATTTTCATCGAGCCGGTTTATGAAGGGGAAGAGGTCGTGGTGCGGCTCAAGGACCGTGTCTTGGGCCGGGTGGCCCTCGACAACATTATGGATGTCGTGACCGACCAATTAATCGTCAAGGGGGGCGAGGAAATTAACGAATCGATCGCCGATCGACTGGAGGAATTTGGGATTGAAAAGATCCGGATCCGCTCGGTCCTCACGTGCGAGGCGAGCCCCGGTGTCTGCGCCAAGTGTTATGGCCGGGATCTGGCCACCGGCCGGTTGGTCGAGCGGGGGACGGCGGTGGGGATTATTGCGGCCCAATCGATCGGTGAACCGGGGACCCAGCTTACGATGAGAACCTTTCACATTGGAGGAACGGCGTTCCGGGTGATCGAGCAGTCTTATTTCAAGGCAAGGAACGAGGGAACCCTTCACTACCACAACTTGAAGACGGTGACCACCAAGACGGGCGAAATCATCGTCCTGAACCGCAATGGGCACGTGACGATTCACGATGCCACGGGGCGGGAACTTGAGCGTTACACGCTCCCCTCCGGCGCCATCATCAGCTACAAGGATGGCGAGCGGGTCAAGAAGGACGAAATTTTCGTCAAGTGGGACCCCTACACCGTTCCGATCCTCACGGAGGTTTCCGGGAAGGTCCGATTCGAAGACATCAAGGTGGGCGTCACGATGAATGAGGAAATGGACGCCACCACCGGGTTGACGGAGCGGGTGATCATCGAGCACAAGGAAGATCTCCATCCTCAGATTTTAATCACGGGCGAAAGCGACGAGATTCTTGCGTTTTATCCGATCTCGGTGGGGGCGCACATCGTCGTGAAAGAAGGGCAGGCCGTGACGAGTGGAACCCTTTTGGCCAAGACCCCGCGAAAAATTGCTAAGACAAGGGACATCACCGGGGGCCTTCCCCGGGTGGCCGAAATTTTTGAGGCCCGGAAGCCGAAGAACCCGGCGATCATTTCCGAGATCGACGGGATCGTGGAGATCGGAGAAGGGGTCAAGGGTCAGCGGAAAATCATCGTGAAGAGCCCGACCGGGATGGCCAAAGAATATCTCATCCCCCATGGGAAACACCTGAACGTTTACAAAGGGGACAAGGTGATGGCCGGCGAACAGCTCGTGGACGGCCCGGTCGTTCCGCAAGACATCTTGAGGGTGAGCGGAGAGAGGAAACTCCAAGAATATCTCTTAGATGAAGTCCAAGAGGTCTACCGGCTCCAGGGAGTGAAGATCAATGATAAACACGTGGAGGTCATTCTCCGGCAGATGCTCCGTAAAGTCCGGATCGAGGAGCCGGGCGACTCCGACTTCCTCGTCGGCGCCCACGTCGACCGAAACAAGTTCCAAGAGGAAAATGACAAGCTCGTCAAGAAGGGAAAGCAGCCGGCCCGGGCCGTGGCGATTCTCCTCGGAATCACCAAGGCCTCCCTTTCGACTGAGAGTTTCATTTCCGCCGCAAGCTTTCAGGAAACAACCCGGATCCTCACGGATGCCGCCGCCGCCGGAAAGCGCGACCCGCTCCTGGGCCTCAAAGAAAACGTCATCGTCGGGCATCTCATCCCGGCAGGGACAGGGCTCAGGATCCATCAGGAAATTGATCTCGCGAAACAGCCGCCTGATTTCCTTCTGCCGGGGCCCGAGAAGGCGGCCGAGAAACTGAAGCTGAAGGAAGCGGAAGCCGAGGAGGCGAAGTCCTGAGATGTCTCCCACGACCAATCAGCTCATTCGGCTCGGCCGGAGAAAATTTAAAAAGAAATCGAAGTCCCCGGCGTTTCACAACGCCCCGTTCCGGAGAGGAGTCTGTTTGATTGTGAGGACGCAGACCCCCAAGAAACCGAACTCGGCGCTGAGAAAGATCGCGAGGGTCCGTCTGAGTAACGGCGAGGAGGTCACGGCCTACATTCCCGGGGTCGGGCATAACCTTCAGGAGCACTCGATTGTGCTCGTGCGGGGAGGCCGGGTGAAGGACCTCCCGGGCGTTCGGTATCACATTGTGCGGGGAAAATTGGACACGGCGGGCGTGAACGATCGGAAAAGGTCCCGGTCGAAATACGGCTCGAAGACGCCGAAGTAACCCCCCATGAGACGACGAAGAGCCGCAAAACGCCGAGTTCCTCCGGACGCGAAGTACGGAAGCCCTGTGGTGCAGAAACTCATTAACATTGTGATGGAACGAGGAAAGAAATCGTTGGCCGAACAGATTGTCTACACCTCCTTCGCCATTTTCGGAGAGAAGACCGGCAAAGATCCTTTTGAAGTCTTCAAACAGGCAGTTGAAAATGTCCGGCCCCTTCTCGAGACAAAATCGCGCCGGGTGGGAGGCGCCACGTATCAGGTCCCGGTGAGTGTCCGTCTGGACCGGGGACAGAGTCTGGCGCTCCGTTGGATGCAGACGTTCGCGAAAGGCCGGAAGGGGACCCCGATGCAGCAGAAGCTCGCCCAGGAAATTATGGATGCCTACAACAAGACCGGCTCCTCGATGAAGAAGCGGGAGGATACCCATAAGATGGCGGAGGCGAATCGCGCCTTCGCCCATTATCGATGGTAG
>CAYJTI010000135.1:0-3892 GCA_964373135.1 uncultured bacterium
GTTAGTCTTGTTGGTGGGGTAATTGCGCAAAAAACAAATACACTTCCTATCTTGGGAAATGTTTTACTCGAAACCACAGAGACAAACGAGCTTCACCTTGTTGGAACCGATCTGGAGTTGGGGATTTCAACCTATATTGGGGCGGGGGAGGTGAAAGAGGGCGCCATTACACTTCCAGCCAAAAAAATTTATGAAATTCTTCGTGAGGCGCCGAGCGGCCAGGTGGAGGTTATAGTGGCCAAAAATAATGCCGTTAATATAAAAACAGGAAAGGCCCAATTTAAAATCATGGGCTTGCCCAAAGACGATTTCCCCAAACTTCCAGAGGCCGACTCAAGCAACGCGATTGAGGTTGACCAAGGGGTTCTTAAGGAATGTTTTGGGCTCACGGTTTTTGCGATTTCACGGGACGAAACCCGTTATGTGTTAAATGGTGTTTATGTTGAGTTTAAGGGGGGTCGGGCTAAGTTTGTGGCGACCGACGGACGCCGCCTCGCGGTTGTTGAAAGAGATCTTACAAGTCCCGTTGCAGAACCAATTGAGATGATTGTCCCAAACAAAACCGTCCAAGAACTCTGCCGCATCTTGGGGACAACCGAACCCATTAAAATTATCCCCACAAAAAACCAGGTTGTATTCCAAGTTGGAAAGACAACCCTCAGTTCCCGGTTAATTGAGGGGCATTTCCCTAACTACGAACAGGTCATTCCCAAAGAGGAGCGGGTTACATCCGAGGTCTCCCGCGAGGAGCTTCTTCGGGCGGTGCGGCGGGTGGCGCTTCTCACATCCGCCGAGTCACAACTTGTGAAATTTGACTTTCTAAACGGCCGGATTCTCATCTCTTCGCGCACCCCCAACCTTGGAGAGGCGCGGGAGGAGATTCCGGCGGAAGTGAAGGGAGGAGAGCTCGCCATCGGCTTTAATCCGAATTACCTTTTGGACGCCCTGAAGAATCTCGACGTTGACACCATCTCTTTCTCACTGAGCGAACCCGACAAACCCGGGCTTCTCCGAGGGAAAGAGGGCTATCTCTATGTCGTGATGCCGATGCAGCTCAACTAAACGGATGGGGCCGCTCGGCATAGTTGTTGATGCACTCCTTCACAATCTAAAGCAGGGACTCAAGAAAAAACGCTCCGACCTTCAAACGCTTTGGCCCCAGATTGCGGGGCCCCAATTCACCCCCCACACCAGGCCGGTTCTTCTCGGGAAGGAGACCCTCTGTATTTGGGTGGACGACTCCGTCTTGGCCTATGAATTGAGCCGGCGCTATCCGGGGACGTTTCTGAAGCGGGCCGACGCCATTTTGGGGGAAGGGGCGATTAAAAAGATAATTTTTAGAGTGGGGCAGATTCGTCAAGAGTAAAATGAGCAAAAAAGAAAAGAAACCAAGAATGGAGGCGGGCGCCAAGCCGAGCCGGCCCGAGAAGTACGACGCCACGACCATCCAGGTCTTGGGGGGGGTCGAGGCCGTCCGGAAACGGCCGGCGATGTATATCGGGGACACCGGGGTGCGCGGGCTTCATCACCTGGTCTACGAGGTCATCGACAACTCCATCGACGAGGCGCTCGCCGGGTTCTGCACCAAGGTATCGGCCACCGTCCATAACGACGGAACCATCACGGTGGCGGACAATGGGCGCGGCATTCCCACCGACCTGCATAAGAAGGAGAAAAAGTCTGCGCTCGAAGTCGTGATGACGACACTCCACGCCGGCGCGAAGTTCGACAATAAGGCCTACCGGGTGGCCGGCGGGCTTCACGGCGTCGGGGTTTCTGTCACGAACGCGCTGTCGGAGTGGTGTGAAGTGGAGGTCCGCCGGGAGGGAAAAGTTTTCCATCAAGAATACGCGTGCGGGAAACCGACCTCCAAGGTCACGGTCATTGGGAAGTCCAGGGAGACCGGGACGAAGGTCACGTTTAAACCCGACCCCAAGATCTTTGAGAAGACCGACTTTAGCTTCGAAATCCTTTCCAACCGGCTGCGCGAACTCGCATTCCTCAACAAAGGGATCTGGATCTCCATCAACGATGAGCGGACGAAAAAGGAACATGTCTTTGAATACAAGGGGGGCATCGCCGAATTTATCCGTTACATCAATCGGAATAAAAATGCCCTCCACAGCAAGATTTTCTACATGGACAAAGAGAAAGAGGGGGTCCGGGCCGAGATCGCCCTTCAATATAACGACGGTTACAGCGAAGATGTCTTCTCCTTTGTCAATAGCATCAACACGATCGAGGGCGGAACCCACCTCGTCGGCTTCAAAAGTGCGCTTACCCGGGCGACGAACCAGTACGCCAAATCGCGGACCCTTCTGAAGGAGGGAGACCCCGCGCTTTCGGGGCTCGACCTGGCCGAGGGACTTGCGGCCGTCGTGAGCGTCAAGGTCCCGCAGCCGCAATTCGAAGGGCAGACAAAAACAAAACTCGGGAATAGCGAGGTGGAAGGAATCATTTCCTCGCTTTTTTACGAGGCGCTCACCGCTTTCTACGAAGAGCACCCTCCGATTGCCAATAAAATTGTGGACAAGGCCGTCCTGGCGCTTCGCGCGCGCGAAGCGGCACGGAAGGCGAGGGAACTGACTCGGCGCAAGGGGGCCCTTGATTCGGCAAGCCTTCCCGGGAAGCTCGCGGACTGCAGCGACGAAGACCCCACCAATTGCGAGCTCTACCTCGTCGAAGGAGATTCGGCCGGCGGCTCGGCCAAGCAGGGAAGAGACCGGCGGTTTCAGGCCATCCTCCCGCTGCGGGGAAAAATCATCAATGTGGAGAAGGCGAGGATCGACAAGGTCCTTTCGAACGAAGAAATCCGAACGATCATCACGGCGCTCGGGTGTGGGATTGATAATGAGTTTGACGTCTCGAAGCTTCGCTATCACAAGCTGATTCTGATGTGCGACGCCGACGTGGACGGAAGCCACATCCGGACTCTCCTCCTCACCTTTTTCTATCGCCAGATGCGGAAGCTCCTGGAAGAGGGGCACATTTATATCGCCCAGCCCCCGCTTTACAAAATCAAAAAGGGAAAGCGCGAAGAGTATGTGGAAACCGACGAGAAGCTTGACGCGATGCTGGTCGAGATGGGGGTCGAAGGGGCCTGTTTGAAGCGCTTCAAAGGGAAAGAAAGCTGGGCCGATAAGGAGCTTCGCGAGATTCTTGAGGTGACGAACTATCTTACCCAGATGAAGCGGCACCTGGAACGGAAGGGGGTCTATTTTTACCGTTACCTTGACGCCTGCGACCCGAAGAAACGGGGTTTCCCGAGCTATCAGGCGAAACTCCCCGAAGAGGAAGAGCCGGTTTTTGTCTATTCGGACCAGGAACTTGCGAAGTTGACCGAGGCGGTGGAGAAAAAGCGGGGGAAGACGATCGATCTCAAGACGAAGGGGGAGGCCCCGGAAGGGAATGGCCGGGAGGAAACCGTGGAGGTGGTTGAGATTCATGAATCGCGGGAAATCGAAAAGGCGTCCAAGCGGCTTGAGAAGTTTGAAATGAGCCTTCTGGATTACAAGGAGCACGCCGAGCCGGTTTACGAGGTGACGGTCGAGAAAAAAACCTTCCTGGCCCGCTCGTTGGCCGAGGTGGTCCAGCGTGTGAAGGAAACGAGCAGGGAGGGAATGACCGTCCAGCGCTACAAAGGCCTGGGGGAAATGAATCCCGGCCAGCTTTGGGAGACGACGATGGACCCGGCCCGGCGGACGGTCCGGCGGGTGACCTTAGAGGATGCGGTCGAGGCGGATGAAATTTTTACCGTGTTGATGGGAGACCAGGTGGAGCCGAGACGGCAATTCATTGAGCGCTACGCAAAGGCCGTCCGAAACCTGGATGTTTAGGAATAATGTCACCACCCGAGAAAGTTTAAACCGTGCCTGACGAGAAGAATGTCTAC
>CAYJTI010000136.1:0-3881 GCA_964373135.1 uncultured bacterium
TGAGCCTTTCGAGATTTCGGCATGTTTTTTCCGTGTGGGGACCAAGAAGCGTGCCGTTGGTGTTGAGCCAAAGGCGGCACCCTTTTTGTCTGGCATACTCGATGAGATGGACCATTTCCGGATGGAGCATCGGCTCGCCTCCTCCCGTGCAGCGGAGGAAGGCCTGATAGATGGCGGCCTCGTCGGCGATTTTCTTGAAAAGCCTTGGCGGGATTAAATCTCCGCCCCTTTCACGGTAGAAGTTACGGATTTCCGAGTTGCCATCCGTATAAGGGCAGAAAGGACATCCGAGATTACAGGGGTAAATGACGGAGATGACAATTTGAAGCGGAAACTCTTCCGCTCCCTTTCTGATTCCGTAATTCATCTCACGGGGGGTCATTTCTCGCGTCCTGAGCCAACGGTCAATGCGGGATTATAACACGGTCCCCGGCCGGAGATCAGACCGGATTTCGGGCCCGGGTGAGGATCGTACGGACTTCCTCCGTATAATCCGCCTCGGAGCGTCCTTGAAGCTCACGGCGGTAACGTTCGAATTGATACGCAGTGTTATTCAAATTCAAAGCGAAGATGTAAACCAGGACCACCGCCAAGAAGATTCTCCCCTTCCAAGCGCCTGAGGTGCCGCTCGTTCTCCAGAGTGAGTCCACAACCATCCCAAAGGTGAAAGCGAAGCCGAGTAACGGAAAATAGAGAAACCGGCTCGCATGTTCGAAGCTCAGGGGCTGCAAAAGAAAAGGGAGCACCGCAATCCCTACCCACGCCAGGGAGAAGAGGAGCTCGCGCTTCGGAATCTCATAGAAGAAGCGCTGAATCCCTCCCCTTCTTCCCAAGAAGAACCACCCTGCGCCTAAGATCCCTGCCAGGGGGGCTAACCTCAGAACGGTGTCCCAGCTAGGATTTTCGTGGAGAAGCCCTTTCTCTGGAACAAAAAGAGGGCGAGTCAGCATTTCGACGAGACTTCTCAATTTCTCGGGAATCAGCCAGAGGGCAGAAAAAGAAACTCGTGCCACTCGCTCTACGGGAGATTGAAGAAAACTAGAAAGCAGGAAGCAGAGGACAACTCCGCTTAAAAGAAAAATGGGGAGAAGATGCCGAAAGATTAATCGGTTTCGCTTTGCCCTCTCGGGGACTAATTTCCAGGTCACAAGCGAACCAATCAGAGGGAAGGTAACGACTTCCTCCGCAAATAAAAGGGAAAGAATCTGGAGGCCCCACACACTCCCGATGGCCCAAGCCTTTCCCGTTCGGAGGAATAGAATCCAAGAGAGAAGGGCGCCGGAAAAAAGAAAAAGGAGGCAGGGCCGCCCATTGATGGTGATGAGCGTTTGGTAAGAGGCGCTTGAACAAAGAAAAAATAGTCCGGCCCAAAGTGCGCTCCCCGCCCCTAAGCCCAGGCTTCGAGCCAAAAGGGTAATCAGGAAAGCTACGAAAAAATGAAAGAGGAAAGTCACCAGATAATAGGGCGAGGGTCCCGGGCCAAACAATAAAACTTGGGGAACGAGATAATAGAAGTAGGCGGGGTGGCGGCGCAGGTCTTTGTCAGGAAGCCAGGCGGCTTGGGGATTGCGAACGACCTCTTCGACCTGAGAAAAGTGGCGGTAATTATCATAATAGTAAGGCGCCTTTCGGGCCTGAGGCATGAGAAAGGCGAGAAAAAGAAGAAAGGCAAACAAAAGGACGAGAAGATGAATCAGGGACACCGCCTGTGCGCGGGGTTTCATCAAAGGACCGTCAAGGTGTCGAGCACCCCATCATGAAAATGGCACAGATTTCCTTTTCGAATTTCGCCGCCCGGCTGGAATCCCGCCCCAACCCTTCCGACCCTTGACATAAAGGAGGAGCGAACGCTTTTTTCGGAAAAAGAAGGTGACCCCGGCGGTGCAAATCAAAAAGAAAGCCAAACCCACCACGCCTGAGAGGGAATTTCCCGGGAGAATCGCCAAGGCCACCCCGCAAAAAACGAGTTGAAGCGCGTAAAGAGAGAACACTGCGCCCTTCTCGCCAATCCCGAGCCGCATCACGCGGTGGGAAAGGTGGTCCTTGCCGGTGTAATCAATCCACTCTTTGAAGTTCCTCACCTTGTCTTCCTTCGCACGGAGGACCGTGATTAACATCATGTCCAGGATGGGAACGCCCAAAATCAGAATGGGGACTGCCAGCGTCACCGGAACATAGTAAGACCATTCACACATCACGGCAAGGCTGGCCAAGGTAAAACCCAGAAAGGTGCTCCCGGCATCCCCCATAAAGACGTGGGCCTTCTGAAGGTTGAAGAAGAGAAACCCGGCCGTGGCCCCAACGAGCGCCATGGAAAGATACCCCAGCCAAAACTGTTTCGAGACATACGCCACCACGAAAATCGCCAGGCTTGAGATCATCACGAGTCCGGCCGCCAGGCCGTCCATATTGTCGAGGAAATTGATAGCATTTGTGAGCCCGATGATGCCGAGCGCCGTAAAGAACGCGTTGACGGCGGTTGAGGGGAAAACATCGAGGATGACATTGTATTTAAAGATCATCACCCCGCACGCGAGGAGCTGTCCGATGAGCTTGACGCTCGCCCTTAAGTGGATGAGGTCGTCTAAAAGCCCAATCAGGAAAATCAGGCTCGAGCCGAGGAGAACGCCTTTCAGCATATGACTCAGATCCATCCGGTAAAGGGAACCGACGACAAAGGCGACGTAAAGGGCCAGTCCTCCGAGGCGGGGAACCGGTTTGGAGTGAATCCCATGTTTTTTGGGGTGGTCAAGGATTCCGAGCTGGAAGGCAGCCCACCGAGTCAAGGGGGTCAGGGCCGCAGCCACGACACAGGCGAGAAGGAAAATTTCTTGATACTTCCACATGCTTATACAGAAACCGGAGTGGGCCGAAGAACCTTGGGCTGAGCTACTCCCGCCGTAACCAACTGGATGATTTCGTCGCAAGCTTCGTCCGTCAAGGAAGGATAAATCGGAATCGACAGGGCCTCTTTCATCGCCCGGCTCGTTTCCGGGAACAGGGAGTCGGAGAGGCCGAGATAACGATGCACCGGTTTGTAAATCGGCGGCTTGACATCGATTCCATGGCGAGCGAATTCCCTCAGCCGCTCCTTCGCCTTCGGGCCTGTTCTCACAACGTATCGATAGTAAACATGAGTTCTCATACTGGGTTTGACAAGTTCACGGCGGGCTTCCCCCCCGCCCTTCACCCTCTCCCCCAGAGGGGGAGAGGGGAGGGTGAGGGGGTCAAAACCGGCCGCTTTAAAAGCCACATCATACCGTGCGGCGATTTCCCGGCGTCTTGCAATAAACCGGGGAAGTTTTTTCATCTGCTCAATCCCAAGTGCCGCCTCCAGGTCCGTCATCTTGGAATTCGTCCGGAACCGGTGGGTCTCCTTTTTGTCATAATCCCGGATATCCTGCAATCGTTTCGCCACGGGGCGGGAATCGGTCAGGACCATCCCTCCCTCCCCCGTTGCAATCATCTTTGTGGCATAAAAGGAGAATACGCTGGCCGTCCCGAAACTGCCGACGGCCCTTCCGCCAATGTCCGCCCCGAGCGCCTGGGTCCCGTCTTCAATGACTGGAATCCTAAGACTCTCAAGCTCCTCGATCTTAGCCGGCCGGCCGAAAAGGTGAGGGACAATAACGGCCTTCGTCTTCCGTCTCATCTTTTTCTTCACCTCGGAGAGGGAAAGATTGAAATCATCGGCCTCCATATCAACCAGGACCGGACGGGCCCCGGCCGACTCCACGGCGTGAAGCAAAGCGGCGCAGGTCAAGCTTGGAAAAATCACCTCGTCCCCGGATGAAATTCCGAGGGCCAAAAGCGAGAGTTGAAGCGCCGCTGTCCCGGAACTGACGGCCACCGCATAGCGCCTACCCGGGAATTCCGAGAGA
>CAYJTI010000137.1:0-3866 GCA_964373135.1 uncultured bacterium
CTTTCTTAAGATGACAGGGAAGCGCGCCGAGGCGCATGGTCCCGCCCAAATCTTTCACTTCCTCCTGCTCTTCGAGAAGACTAATGACGGGGTGCAACGTTTTTTTATTGAACTCGGTCGAATTGGCCCCTTTGAGCCCGGCCACATTTCGGGCAAATTCGATGACAGCGCACTGCATTCCTAAGCAGACTCCGAGATAGGGAATTTTCTTTTCACGGGCATATTGGATGGCGCGAATTTTCCCCTCGATTCCCCGGTAGCCGAATCCCCCGGGAACAAGGATGCCATTGACATCACGAAGGTATTTCTCGGGATTTCCCCGGTCTAACTTCTCCGCACTCACCTTTTTGATTTCAACCCCGGCGTCGTTCGCCACCCCGCCATGGGCGAGCGCTTCGTAAATTGATTTGTAGGCGTCTTGGAGCTGGATGTATTTCCCGACCACCGCAATCTTCACCCGTTGCTTCGGATGGAGAATCTTCGTAACGACTTCCCGCCGCCACTCCTCAAGGTCCCCCACGCGATACTCGAGACCGAGCAGCTTACAAATGACACGGTCCAGGCCCTGCTCTTTAAAAATCAGGGGGACTTCGTAAATCGAGGTCACATCGCGCGCCTCAATGACGGCCTCGGCCTCCACGTTACAAAAAAGGCCGATCTTTGCCTTGAGATCTTTCGAAAGCCTTTTCTCCGTCCGGCAAAGGAGGATGTCGGGTTGGATACCGATTTCACGGAGGCGTCCGACGCTATGCTGGGTCGGCTTTGTCTTGAGTTCGCCGGCGGCACGGATGAAAGGAATCAAGGTGAGATGAATGAAGACCGTATTCTCCCGGCCGACTTCCTGTCGAAACTGTCTCACGGCCTCCAGAAAAGGAAGCGATTCAATATCGCCGACGGTCCCCCCCACTTCTGAAATCACGATGTCGTAACGTTTCCCCTTCGAGACCTCCCGAATCCGTGACTTGATTTCGTCGGTGATGTGGGGCACGACCTGGACCGTCCCGCCGAGGTATTCCCCTTTCCTTTCTTTACTGATGACCGTGTTGTAAACCTGACCCGTGGTCACATTATTGACTCGGCTCAGGACACAGGAGGTGAAACGTTCGTAATGCCCGAGGTCGAGATCGGTCTCGGCGCCGTCCTCCGTCACGTAGACCTCTCCATGCTGATAGGGATTCATCGTCCCCGGGTCGACATTGATGTAAGGGTCGAGTTTTTGCAGGGCGACTTTTAATCCCTTGGCCTCCATCAACCGTCCGATAGAAGCCGAGGCAATCCCTTTTCCCAGGGAGGAAACGACACCGCCCGTAATAAAGATGTATTTAGGCATGGACCGGAACCCCCTGACTTTCAATCGCCTGCCGGAGCTCCGACGGCTCGACCGCTGCGGTCCCCAGTTTCCCCACCACGATTCCGGCGGCGAGATTGGAGAGCATGGCGGCTTCCGCCAGAGTCGCTTGGGCCGCAAGACCGAGGCCAAAGACGGCCACCACGGTGTCTCCGGCACCGGAGACGTCATAGACTTCACGCGCCGTCGTCGGGATTTTTATCGTGGGCCGGTTCCGCTCAAAGAGAGCCATTCCCTCTTCCCCGAGCGTCATCAGAACCGCCCTCGATTGGAGCCGCTTGAGGAGTCCTTTTCCAACTTCTTCCACGTTTCGTTCCCGTCCGTTCATCGACGCGCCAAAGGCTCCGTAAGCTTCACTTCGATTCGGGGTAATGGCCGTGACCCCTTTGTAAAGATTGAAATGTTTCTCCTTCGGATCGACGAGGACCGGTTTCTCGAATTGCTTGGCGAGCCGAAGCAGCGGGCGCAAAAGGAAAGGCTCAATCACTCCCTTGCCGTAATCTTCCACGATAACGGCGTCAATTTCCTTAATCTTCTTTTTGACGAAATGAAGAATTTTTCGGGCATCGAGGGAAGAAATGGGCTCCACCTTTTCGCGGTCGAAGCGGACCACCTGTTGGGAATGCGCGATGACGCGTGTCTTAATGGTGGTCGGCCGATTCATATCGAGGACGACGCCGCCCGTATCGATTCCGAACTCCCGCATCTTTCGAAGGAGAATTCTTCCTGGGAGATCGCGCCCGAGCACACCGCAGGGAATGACCGTCCCGCCGAGCGTCCGGATGTTATTGGCCACGTTGAGCGAGCCGCCGGGCATAAAGGATTCCCGCTTCACATTGACCACCGGGACCGGGGCTTCGGGAGAGATTCGGGAGACGTCCCCCCAGATGAATTCATCGAGGATGAAGTCACCGACGACTAAAACCCGCGCCTCCGGGAAGCGTTCAAATACCTCCAGGAGGCGGCTTTTATCAGGCGCCAGGGCGCTTTTCATAAGGGTGCTAAGTGTCCTAAGTGCTTATCCCAAAAAAACTTTTGTATTGTAACATCCGACCCCGGAGGTGTCAATTCAGCCGGTTACTGCTCCGGGCTCATAGGTGACCAAACGGGCCGTAATCCGCCCCAAAATCGGGATTTTGACGGTCATTTTGAGCGGGATTCGACGCTCGTCCAGGCTCATCCAGCCGCGGATTTTGCCCCGTTTGATGAAAATTCCCTGGAACTCGATCTCCGGCTCGATCTCGATTGCCTCAAAAGTTTCTTTAAATCCCGCGAGTTTCACCTTGGTTCTCTTGACAACTTTCACCCGAAGGTCCCAATTTTTCTCATCGGCATTCACCGGAATCTCAATCTCCGTTCCCGGCTCAAATTTTTCCTGCAAACGAAACCAGTAGCCAGAGGAAAGCTGGTCTTGCACATCGGGCGGAATCATCATCTCCTTTTGCGATTGGTTCTTGCGGGAGTAATACCGGCCGAGGTGCTCTTCTTGGTCGTATTCCATGATTTCGTCGGCCCGGTAACGGCCTTCCCGAAGAATTTTTTCGTAGCGGACCGAATGGAGTTTTTCAACGTCGATGAAACTATGGTGGACATCGCGCACCTTGTAAATCCAGTCGAGGATCGGGGCCGAGCGGACCCTCACCTGGATGTGATAAGCCTTTCTTCCTCGAAGGGTCACAATCCGCCGGACACGGGCCTCCCCCTTTCCCACCTCAAATCCGAGGAGCCTGACCGAATAGATGAGCCTTTCCCCCGCCGGTAATTTCCGAGAAGGGGCCTCTTGGGCAGCCACCGGGGAGGAGAGGGAAAAGAGAAGGAAAAGGAAGATCGCGGCCTTGAGCCAAGCCCGCTCTCCTTTCCCTCTCCCCATAGGGGTGAGGGTTAGGGTGAGGGGCGCAATCCTGAACCTCACCCCCTCACCTCAATCCTAGACGCGTTGTTTCTCGCCGCACAACCTTCCAGAAATTCTTAGCGTCTAAAACCTCAAACACTTCTCTTGGATGAAGGGCCGTCAAGCATTCCCGATCGATGCAGGCGGAATTGTAGCGGAAGCGTCGGTAACAAGGGCGACAAGGCAAATTCTCCTTCACGATCGCCACTGCTTCTGGAGAGCATGGAAAAGGGCCGTAGATCACCGGATCGACGGGACCATAGAAGGCAATCAGAGGAACGTGAAGGGCGTGCGCGAGGTGAACCAGTCCTCCGTCATTGGCCAGAAAAAGTTGGGCTCCTTCCAGAACCGCCGCGGTGCCTCCGATGGAGAGTTGGCCTGACAGATTGATGACCGAAAATCGAAAGCGCGAACGATCGTTTTCGCATTGCCTCTGAATTTCTTCGCCCAGTTCTCTCTCCCCGCCCGTCCCGAGAATGACCACTCTCTCGAAATCCATCCTTTCTCGAAGCTCCAAGACTGCTTCGGCAAACGAGGAAACCGGCCAGCGCTTGAAATGCGCGTCTTTTCCCCAGGATTCTCCTCCCCCGGGTGCGACGGCAAGGTAAGATTTTTTCGGCGCCGAAA
>CAYJTI010000138.1:0-3848 GCA_964373135.1 uncultured bacterium
CTCGGTGCCGGGCACGGTGCCCACAAAACTGTCCCCGGGAGAACCGGTTCGCCGGGTGTCATTCTTCTTTGAGTTCGCCCACCGTCACAAATTGTTTCAGGAGCTCGGAATTTCCATAGTAGATATCGCAATGAGCCAGCGAAGCCTTCTCGAGGTTGGAGTCCTCCTCAAGGCGTCTTCGAAACCGCTCACTCGTTTGATGCAAAATAAAAAATCGGGGGCCCCTCTCCCTCACTTTATCAAGGAGAGGCCGGAGGGCCGCATGATACCAAGGGGGAGTGACTAGCAGTCGGTCTTGGCTCAGCGCATTCAGGGAATAGGCGAGGCCAAATTCGGCGATGCCCGTCGTGAGCCCCTTTTCCTCGAGAAACTGGATGAGTTTCTCGAGTTCAGCCCGATTCCTCAAAGCCGTCTGGCTTGAGAAAAAAATTCCCGCCAGCTGAATTCCGAGGAGAAGTCCGAGGATTGCCCGTCTCAAAATCGCAGCCTGCCTTTGGCAAAGCCACCAGGAAATGGCAAAGGCATAGGGGACGATGAGGGGAAGGAAAAACCGCATCCCCTCGTCCCGGATGAAGTTTCGGAAGCTGTAAATGGGGAGCAGAATCAAGGGCGGAATGAGGATAAAAAGGTGAAACAACTTCTCTTCGGTTGACATCCCGTGCCGCCGGCGAAGGAAGAAGAGGGCCAACGAGGTAAAAGAGGCGGCGAAGAGAGCAAAGGGAATCAAAGAGACCCCTCGGAGGGAAGCCGCCGCGAAAGGAGGTTCCATCCCGCCCGACCAGGCCGTGAAGAAATATTTCATCCGGGCGAAAAAAAGATAAAAGACTTTTGGGACGTAAGAGAAATTCGAAAATCGGGCGCTGCTGTCACTGGCCCCTTCCATGCGCATCAACGTCCCCGTCTGAATGAGGTGGGTCCAAATCGGAAAAAGCCCCAAGGCGAACCCAGCCAAAAAACGAAGGGGAATCCCTTTCTTCCAGGTCTCAGGGACGACCCCAATCAACCCCGCTAAAATCGCAGCGAGCCAGATGACAAAAATAGGGTTCGTCCAGAAAGAAATTCCGGAAACGAAACCAAGAAGAAGCGACGGCCAAATTCTTTTCCCTGCGTCTTCGCCCGTCTTTAAAAGAAGAAAAAGACATAACGCGGCGAGCGTCAGACTCTCGGCCCAGCCCACGACTGTCGTAAAAAAGAGGGCCGGAAAGGGTAAGACGGCGAGAAGCGCTAAAACATAACCCGATAATCTCTGGCCGAACAAACGCCGGACCACCATGAAATAGATTCCGAGAAAGGCAATGAAAAAGAAGCTGTTGTAAAAACGACCGGCGAGAAGGGAGGACCCAAAGAGGCGAACCAACGGCGCCATGAGGTAACATTCAAGAGGCCCCATATATTCCTGCTGGTAGAAGTAGATGGGAAGCTGAACGAAACGGCTAATGTCATTCGCAATTTGCAAATGCACAATCTCTTCAGAGACCGGAGGAATGACGAAAATCGCCGTAATTCGGAGCGCCAGAAGGACAAAAAGGGTGAGAAAGACGAGCGCCCGCATCCGAAGTTACGGGGCGGAATTCTCCGCAGCTCTTATTTTCTTGAAGCGCTCGCTCACCTCGGGCTCACTGGTCACTTCGATGCGGAGGGGGAATTTGTGACGGGCGAGTTTTGTTTGACAGAATTCCTGAATTCGCTTTCTGAGCGGCTCGAGGTCTTCCGGGCCCTCGAGCGTCACCGTGGCGGTGACCACCTGGCCTAAAATGGGATTGCCCTCTCCCCTGACGGTGACATCCCGGATATTTTCCATTTGCAATAGGACCCCCTCGACTTCCTGGGGATAAACCTTCTCGCCCCCTACATTAATGATTTCTGATTCCCGTCCCAGAATGCGGACATAGTCCCCGTCGACTTCGACCAAGTCCTGCGTATTAAACCAACCTTCCTTGTCAAAGGGGTTGGGGGCGTTGAGGTAACCTAACATCGCCGATTCGGCCCGAATCCAAAGAATGCCATCCACCACCTTGGTTTCAAATCCTTCGCCGCCGATTTTGACCCAGAGCGACGATGACTCCTTTGACTTGGAACGCAAAATTCCGAGCTCGGAGAGTCCGTAAGTCTGTTGAAATTGAATGCGGGGGAAGAGCGCCGTCAGCCGCTCGAGCGTGGCCTGCAGCATTGGTTCCGTCCCGTAGGTAATGAGCTTCAAGGAAGAAAGGTTGAAGCGCTTGTATTCTTCGGAGATGAGAAGGAGATTCAAAAACGTCGGCGACGCCGGCAGGAGCTCCACCCGGTGTCTTTCGATGGCCTGACAGATAATTTCCGGACCTCTCCCCTCGACCGAAATCAAGGTTCCCCCGTTGGCCAGGGTGTAAAAGAGCGTATTGAGGCCGCCGATGTGGTCGAGAAGAAGGAAGGCGAGGGTGCGCCAGGCCTGACGCCGGGTCTTAAATTTTTCCAGGAGGCGGCCCACATGATGAACGATTCCTTTGCTCTTTCCCGTGGAGCCTGAAGAGAAAAGGACCAAACCGGCCGTTTTTTCCCTTTTCAACTGCGAGAGAATCGGGTGTCGGACGACGGCCTTCTGGTTTTCAATCTGCCACTCTTCCTTCGAATTAAAACGGAGGACCCGCTCCACCTGAGCGATTTTCAAAAACTCCTCCCGGTGGGCTTGACCGGCCTGGGTAAGCGGCACAACGATATTTGAATTTTCAATCAGCGCCAGAAGGAGCCCACAGACTGCCGGCGAATAATCGCCTTCGAGGGCGACCACTTCTCCCGGACGAATCCCCGCCTCGCCGAGCTCGTTTCGCCAGGCATCGACTCTCTTCACAAGCCAATCGTAGTCAAACGACCGGCCGCACCAGACGATGGCTTCTCTGGTTCCCCATTCTTTGAATCTCTCAGTCAACCAAAAATGGTTCAATCAAGCACCTTCAGGCATTCGTTTTGTCGACCAACGTGGCCAAGTAATCGGCCAGACTTTCGATAGTAATGAAAGGGCTGTTCCTTGCGGACATGGCCTTTTCATCCATAAGCGTGACCATCACGCCGTAACGGCCGCTCACCCGTTCTTCAATTTCAAACAAAAGCTCGACCAGCGCAATGGAGTCCAAAAGTGAACCCTGTCCATACAATCGGGTTCCCGGGCTCAACTCAATGGAAGAGCCCTTTTTAATTTTTGCGAGCCGCTCTTCGAGGGCACCGGTAATGATTGCGACCAATTCTGATTTTGTCTTTTCCTCTCCCACGCAATTTTCTCCGTTAGGTTAAGAGCTTCCTTGGCTTGCCGATTCTCACAAGTTTCACCTCGGCTTCGCCGGTCAGCACTTTTTCACCCCTCGAGTTGAAAATTTCGGTCGTCAACACCAGGGTTTCTTTCTCCTCGTTTTTCCTCACCACTTCCGCTTTCACAGTGACCGTTTCGTCGATTCGAACCGGCTTGAGAAATTTGAGCGCCTGCGAGAGGTAAACGGTCCCCTTTCCCGGGAGGCGCATCCCCAGCATCTGAGAAATGAGGGAGCTCGCCAGAAGCCCGTGAACCACCCTCCCCCTGAGAAACGTCCGCTGCGCCAGCGCTTCGTCGAAATGGAGGGGATTGAAGTCTCCGGTCAGTTTTGCGAAAGTCTCTAGGTCCTCCAGGCGGATTTGCCGCTGGAACTCCGCCTTTTCACCGATTTTGATGTCGCCGTAGTTCCGTGGTTCCATCGTTTCTGCAACCATCTTACTCAACTCGACTTTGGCACTTTCCCCCTCTCCCCTCTGGGGAGAGGGTTGGGGTGAGGGAGAATCGTAAAGATTGCCCCCTCATCCTCACCTTCTCCCCCAAGGGGGAGAAGGGAGATCCGAAGAATTTG
>CAYJTI010000139.1:0-3800 GCA_964373135.1 uncultured bacterium
CCCCCGCTGGCAGACCCTTTCCGGGATGCTCAAGACCCCTTTGGCGCCTGTTTAATTCCGGTACCGGTTCTCGAGGGGACACTTTCCCCCGCGAAACTGTCCCCCCTAGAACCGGTTCGCGAGAACCGGTACGGGGGATTGACTCAGGTGGGTGTGTATGGTAACGTAACGGCTCTTAACAGCGGAGGGTAAGATTAAGAAGTTTCTCGGAATCATCCCCGTCATTCTCCTCGTTGGGGCAGGAATCTATTGGGCGAAGAACGGATTTCTCGCCCCCCCTTTTCCAGCGAAGCGGCATTTCGCGTTTACCTACCGGAGCGTCCTCTCAGGCCTTCCCGAGACCGCCCGTCAGATTCGAATCTGGATTCCTTTGGCAAGTTCCCGGGACGGGCAGAAGGTATTCAGAAGAGAAATTGAGAGCCCGCTCCCTTACACCGTCAATTCAGACTCTGTCTTCGGCAACGAAATGCTTTACGCCGAGACGGCCGGACCGGGCGTCGGGAATCTCGAGTTCAAAATCGACTATGAAGTCGTGGTCGATGGCGAGGTCGCACCCGTCCCGGGCGGCGAAGGGGAAATCGAAAAGTTCCTCAAGCCGAGCCGGCTCATGGTGGTCAATGAAGAGGTGAAGGAAAAGGCCAAGGCGGCGACGGCCGGTAAAAGGACGTGGTGGGAGAAGGCGTATGGGATTTATGACTATGTCATCCGGCACATGAGTTACGACAAAACCGTTCCGGGCTGGGGCGAGGGCGACACGGTCCGTGCCTGTCTCCTTGGCCGGGGGAATTGCACCGATTTTCATTCTTTATTCATCTCCATTGCCCACGCCTCAGAAATCCCCTCCCGCTTTAAAATTGGATTTACGATTCCGAATCAAGGAGAGGGGACAATTCCCGGCTACCACTGCTGGGCCGAATTTTTTGATGAAAAGAGGGGCTGGACCCCCGTGGATGCCTCGGAAGCCTGGAAGAATCCCAAATTGAGGCGGCATTACTTCGGCCGGTTTGACACGAACAAATTTCTCGTGAGCCTCGGCCGGGATATTCGCCTCGTGCCGGAGCAGGCCGGGGAGCCGGTGAATATTTTCATTTACCCCGAGGTCGAGGTCGACGGGAAACCCTTGGCCGAAGGGACGGCCGAGATTCAAAAGGATTTTTACTTCAGAACAATCAACTAGAGAAGGAGGAGTATCGATGAAGGAAGTGCGTTTGTTGCTTGCCTTAGCGTTGGTTTTTGGAGTGGTCACGGCGTGGCCGTTGAGGGTCCTGGCTCAAGAGGAACATGGCGGGAAGGAACATGCCGGCGGCGAGGCCGCGACCGAGGAGCAGGGCGGCGAGGCGGCGGTGGAAGACGACGCTTCGGTTCTGAATGAAGCGGCGGACGCCTTGGAGGCCACCCATCCCGATTTGGCCGCAAAGCTCCGGGCGCTGGCAGGGAAGTAAAATGGTTGAGCGGTTTTTTTTCGCCCTGCTCGCCGGCCTGTGGCTCTTCGGGACCGGCATGCCTATTGTTTCCGCCGAGCCTTCTCCCGAGGCGCTCCGTCAGACGATTCGTGATTACATTGCTTTCCAGGAGAAACTTCAGGGAGCGTTCGGGATTGTGGATGAGCGGACGAACGGGCTTCGCCGGCTCGAGCTGGTTCGGGTGCACGAGCGTGTCGGGAAAACCGGCAATTATTACTATTCGTGCACGGATATGACGGATGTCACAACAGGCGACCTCCTCGATCTTGATTTTGACATTGAAGACCAAGGGGGAAGCCTCAAGGTGGCTGATATCCGAATCCACAAAGACAACGGGACCCCGCGCTACACCTATGACGAGAATGACAACATGATTCCGTTGCCTGCCGAAGAGAAGTAAAAGCGTCTGAGATGAGGAGGCGTCTATGAAAAAGACGCCTCCTCATTCTCTTCCCTCCAAGCCCCCGAGTTACCTTTTCTCACGGAACTTATTTCTCCGCCTCTTGGGCGGGATTTATCTTATCGCCTTCCTTTCCTTTTGGCCGCAGGCCGAAGGGCTCATTGGGTCCAATGGAATCCTTCCCCTTGGACCCTTCTTGAAATTTGTTGGCGAGAGGACCGGTCCTGAGCGCATCTGGCTCCTGCCGACCCTTTCGTGGATTGACTCAAGGGATATCTTTCTCCACTTCCTTTGTGGGGGAGGGGTCTTCCTTTCGATTCTTCTTATCGCGGGCGTGGCGCCTTTTCCGGTCACACTCCTCTTGTGGGCTTTTTACCTTTCGCTCGTGACCGACGGCCAGGATTTCATGGAGTTTCAATGGGACAACCTCCTCCTCGAGGCGGGGTTTCTGGCGGTCCTAATTTCGCCATGGAAATGGCGGGTCAAACTGCGAGACACCTCCGCTCCGCCGCCTTTGGGCGTGTGGCTTTTTCGGTGGCTCCTCTTTCGGCTGATTTTTTCCTCGGGCGTGGTGAAGCTCGCCACGGGCGACCCGACGTGGTGGAACTTAACGGCGCTTAACTTTCATTACGAAACCCAGCCCCTGCCGACGTGGGTTGGGTGGTATCTACATCAGCTTCCGGAGTGGTTCCAAAGATTCTCCGTGTTTGGGATGTTTGTTGTTGAACTGGGGCTTCCGTTTCTCATCTTCGGTCCACGTCGCCTGAAGCGGGTCGCAGCGGCCGGCATCGTTCTCTTACAAATATTAATCGCCGCCACCGGCAACTACTGTTTCTTCAATCTCCTCACGGTGGCGCTCTGTCTCTTCCTTTTCGATGACGCCTTCTGGGTGGGGCTTGCGCGACAAAAGACCCCCCTCCTTCCTCTCCCCGTCTTATGGGGGGTGGTGGAGGTGGGGGGTTATCGATGCCCGCCAAAGTGGGTTGTCCTCCCGCTAGCGGGCGTCATTTTGATTGTGTCGACCTTTGAGCTCTCTCACGCCTTCCGGCGGCGAATCGATTGGCCGGCGCCGGTCATTATTCTTTATCGAGCCATCGCCCCGTTTCGGACGGTCAATGGCTACGGCCTTTTTGCCGTGATGACAACGACGCGGACGGAGATTATTGTTGAGGGCTCGAATGACGGCGTGAACTGGCTGGCGTATGAATTTAAGTGGAAGCCGGGAGATTTAAAGCGCCGCCCCGGATTTGTGGCGCCGCACCAACCCCGCCTCGATTGGCAGATGTGGTTTGCTGCCCTCTCGACCTATCGCCAGCAGCCATGGTTTGTGAACTTTATGACGCGACTGTTAAAGGGGTCGCCCAGTGTCCTTCGGCTTCTTGGGAAAGATCCTTTCGGAGGGAGGCCCCCCGTCTACGTCCGGGCTGTGGCTTACGCCTACGGTTTTAGTCATCCCTCGAAACTGGGGAAGGAGGGGAAGTGGTGGAGGAGCACTCGAACCGGAGCTTACTTCCCGCAAATTTCTCTGGCGGCGGGTTCGTGAGCCGGTTCTCTCCAAGACAACGGTTGCTAATTTCTCTGAGGCTCGAGCCAGGCTTTAAGGGAGCTCGGCGAAGGTGTCCGCCAGGGCCTTGGCGATGCCATCGATATCATCTTCAAGGAGGACCCTGCCACTCCCTCCGGTGAGGTCCAAGTCGCCCACCGAGCTTCCGGCACGGCTGTCGGCAAACTGGAGGTAGATTTTTTCGGTCTGAGGGTCGACCAGTTTTCCTTCGACCTGAACCCGGGAGTGCCCAGCCCCCAGTTCCCCGGCCATCCACCGCACGAAACGGCTGCCGGGATCGAGATGAGTAATGGCGGTGTCGAGGACGAAATGCGGTTTTTCTCCGGGATTTCCGATGGGCGATGTGGTTACTTGCAGACCTGGAACCTGGCTC
>CAYJTI010000140.1:0-3738 GCA_964373135.1 uncultured bacterium
AAACCGGGGACGGTCCTCTAGGGGACAGTCCTTTAATTTTCCAGTCCTTTGAGGAAGGCAAGGAGTGTCCCCGGGAGGACCGTCCCCAAAATGAAATCAGAACTTCACCTTCGGAGCGACGCGGGCGCCTTCGTCAGCCGCAAAATAAGATTTTCTCTGAAATCCGGTGAGCCGGGCCACGACACTGTCCGGGAAGATTCGAACACGGGTGTTGAATTCACGGGCCACCTCGTTGAAGCGCCGCCTTTCCACCGCAATCCGATTCTCTGTCCCTTCGAGCTGACTCTGAAGCGTAAGAAAGTTCTGATTGGCCTTGAGGTCGGGGTACTGTTCGATAACCACGAGTAAGCGGCTCAGGGCCGATGACAGGCCTTGTTGGGCCTCTTCAAATTGCGTCAAGGCCTGAGGATCGTTAAAGACAGACTTGGGAAGATTAATTTGAGTGATCTTTGAGCGGGCCTCGATGACCTTTTCGAGGGTTTCGCGCTCGTGAGCGGCATACCCTTTCACCGTCTCCACGAGGTTAGGAACCAAGTCGAGCCGGCGCTGGTAGACATTTTCGACCTGCGACCACGCCTCGGAGACCCCCTCTTCCGCTCGGACCAAGCCGTTATAAATTCCCCCAAACGCGAGTGCGACAATAGCGACCAGAACAATGATACTGCCTAAACCCATTAAAAGTCCTCGATTCATAGTTCCCCTCCTTTTATACTTTCATTATAAAAGATGAGCGGCCCAGTCCCAAATGAAATCCAGAGGCTCCAGAGGCTCCGTGACCTGATTCAAGCAGGCTCTCAAATCGTTGTCTTTACCGGCGCCGGCATCTCCACGGAAAGCGGGGTTTCCGACTACCGTTCCAAAGGGGGAATCTGGGACCGGTTTCAGCCGGTCACGATCCAGGAATTTCTTGCCGATGAGGGAAAACGGAAAGAATACTGGCGCCGCAAAAAAGAGCTGTATGCCGAAATGCGCGACGCCGAGCCCAATGCCGGCCATCTTGCGATTGCCCGGCTTGAAAAGCAGGGAAGATTGTTAGGGGCAATCACCCAAAATATCGACGGCCTTCATCAAAAGGCAGGAAATGAAAAAGTCCTCGAGCTCCACGGGACGAATCGGGAAGTGATTTGTCTCACCTGCGGCCGCGTGGATCCCTTTGAGCCGGTTTACGAGCGGCTCTTGGCAGGAGAGGAAATCCCTCTTTGCCGCCCCTGCGGCGGCCTTTTGAAACCGAATACGATCTCTTTCGGTCAGGCGCTTGATCCCGATGTCCTAAACCTTGCCGTGGCGTGGGCCCGAAGCTCAGACTTGATGCTGGCAGTCGGCTCCACCCTGATTGTCGAACCGGCCGCTTCGCTCCCCCGCTTGGCCAAAGGCTCCCAGGCCAAGCTCGTTATCATCAACCGCGATCCGACTCCCCTCGATTCTTCAGCGGACCTTGTGATTCGAGGAACGGCAGGACCCTTACTCGAAAAAGCCATTTCCTGAAAAGGAGAAGGAGATTAATCATGTGGGATCGATTGTTTGCACTTTCAGAAAACCGAACCACGGTTCGAACTGAACTTTTCGCAGGACTCACTACCTTTTTGACGATGGCTTACATCATCTTTGTCCAACCGGCTGTACTTGCGACCGACTTTGCCGGAAAACCGACCGGCCTTGATTTTGGAGCGGTTCTCTTGGCGACCTGTCTCGGCTCGGCCTTCGCGAGCATCTTGATGGGACTCTACGCGAAATATCCGATCGCGTTGGCGCCAGGAATGGGAGAAAATTTTTTCTTTGTCTCCGTCGTCATGTCCCTCACCGCTCTGGGGGTGGCCGATTCGTGGCGAGTGGCTCTGGCGATTGTGTTTCTCTCGGGAGTCATTTTCCTCGTCCTTTCCATCTTCCGTCTCCGCGAAGCGATTATGGATACCTTAAGTCCCAGCATGGCGAGTGGGATCGCGGTGGGGATCGGCCTTTTCATCGCGTTCATCGGACTTCGCAACGGGGGACTCGTTGTCGGAAAACCCGGAACTCTCGTGGGCCTGACGAGCGAGATTGTTGCTCCCGATCGAGCGGTCTTCTTCCTCGGCCTTCTCGTGACCGCCGTCCTCCATGCGCGGCGAGTCCGTGGTTCCATTCTCTGGGGCATCCTTTCTGCCACACTTCTCGCCATCCTCTTGGGACAGGTAAAAGCGCCTCAGAAAATTTTCGGCTGGCCTGAAATTCGCGAGAGCGCCCTTTTCAAAATGGACCTCAAGGGAGCGCTCACCCTCACTTGCCTCCCCTTTATTGCGGTTTTCCTCTTTATGGTCATGTTCGACACCGTCGGGACTCTGATTGGCGTGGCCGAACAGGCTGGATTCATGAAAAAAGGGAAGCTCCCCCGAGCCCATCGGGCCTTGATGGTGGATGCCTCGGCCACCACGCTCGGAGCCTGCCTCGGAACAAGCACCATCACAGCTTTCATCGAGAGTGCGACGGGGATCGAGTACGGGGGCCGGACGGGACTTGTCAGCGTGACCGCAGGAATTTTATTTCTCATTGCTCTTTTCTTCAGCCCCATCGTCGGCATGATTGCCAACTATGCACCGATCACCGCCCCGGCGCTTGTCATTGTGGGTGCGATGATGATCCAGAATGTGAAAAAAATCGACTGGGCAGCCTACGATGAGTCGATCCCCGCCTTTCTCGTGATGATCGGGATCCCTCTTACTTATTCGATCGCTGACGGCCTCGCCTTGGGATTTATCAGCTATCCGGTGATTAAATTCTTCTGTGGAAAAGGTAAGGAAGTGCGGTGGTTGATGAACTTTCTTTCCCTGATTCTTGCGGCCTACTTTATCTTCGTCCGCTCGAGACTCGGTTAGAAACTTTTTACCAACATCGTCATTGACGGTAAGTAATTAAACCGGTCGTTTCGGCCGGATCACAATTTCTTTAAAAGTTGCTGTTTGGGTTTCGCTGGCGCAAAGAAGGGCCGCTTGGGCGACATCTTCCGGCTGGATAAAATCAGGTCGGTTTCCCTTGACACCGGAACGACCAAAAAATTCGGTGCTGACAAGCCCCGGACAAATCGCTGAAACACGAATATTATAAGGTCGCACCTCTTCCAGGAGTGCCTCAGAGAGCCCCATCACGGCGAACTTGCTCGCCGAGTAAAGGGCTGAGCCGGCAAGGCCCATTTTACCGGCGATCGAGGCGATATTGAGGAGCGTCCCTTCGCGCGCCCGAATCAGTGCCGGGAGGACCTCTTTTGTCGCCAGATAAAGGGCGCGGACATTGAGATTGAAGATTGTTTCGTATTCTTCCAATTTTGATTCGACAAGCGGTCCAAAAGACCCCGTTCCGGCGTTATTGACGAGGATCTCGGGATCTTTCCATTGGCGCCGAATGTCAGCAAAGGCCTTTGAAATTTGCTTCGGATTGAGAAGATCCACCGGAATTACCAGGGCTTTGCTTCCCTCTTTCTCGATCTCGTGTGCCACTTCCTCCAAACGATTTTTCCTTCTCGCAAGGAGGGCGACTTGCGCTCCTTCTCGACCAAATCGAAGCGCAATCGCTCGCCCAATCCCGCTCGACGCCCCGGTGACGACTGCGGTCCTGCCGCCTAATACTCCCACTGTCCCTCCTGAATAATCGCCCGCGCCGTCTCCAACTCGTTTTCCGGGACAAAAAGATCAGTGCCGTTACGAACTTGAATCTGAATGGCTTGGTTCCTTAGATTTTCCTGATACATTTCTAGTTTCAGGGGATCGG
>CAYJTI010000141.1:0-3736 GCA_964373135.1 uncultured bacterium
CTAAAGACAGGGATTAGCTTCATCAACTGTATGCCGGTCTTTATCGTCTCCGAGCCGAAATGGGCCAGGCAATTCGAAGAGAGGCGAATCCCCTGTATTGGCGATGACATCAAGTCGCAGGTGGGGGCCACCATCACCCACCGGATGCTCACCAAACTTTTCGCCGACCGGGGCGTCAAAATCGACCGCACCTATCAACTGAATACCGGCGGGAACACGGACTTTTTGAATATGCTCAACCGGGACCGGCTCAAATCAAAGAAAATCTCAAAGACCATGGCGGTCCAAAGCCAGCTCGAAGTCCCGCTCGAGGAGGACAATATCCACATTGGCCCCTCGGACTACGTTCCCTGGCAGAATGACCAGAAGATCTGTTTCCTCAGAATTGAAGGGCGCGGCTTCGCGGGCTTCCCGGTCACCCTTGAGCTTCGGCTGTCGGTGGAAGATTCGCCGAACAGCGCCGGCTGCGCGATCGACGCGATCCGGTGCTGCCGCCTCGCCCGGGACCGAAAAATCGGCGGTCCCCTCATTTCGATCTCGGCCTACACAATGAAACACCCGCCGAAACAGATTTCCGATAACGAAGCGCGCGAACTCGTCAAAAAATTCATCCAGGGGACTTGTCCCCGATAATCCCCTTCTCTCTTTCTTTCCTCTATGCTCAGGAAACTCGTCTACACGAAAATTGAGCCTCTCCTCACGAGGTGCGCCCGCTTTTTCGCCGAGCGAAACTTCACCCCGAACCAGCTCACCTTCATCGGCTCTTCCTTCAACCTTTTCGCCGGCTGGGCCTATAGCGGTGGCCTTTTTGCGCTGGGGGGCGCCCTCGTTCTGGTGGGCGCCGTGGGGGATCTCTTGGATGGGCCTTTGGCCAGACTCACGGGGAAGACGAGCGGGTTCGGGGCCTTTCTCGATTCGACCGTGGACCGTTATTCCGACTTCTTCCTCTTTGGAGGAGTGACCTTTTATTACGCCACGGAAAGAGAGTGGGGATGGTGCCTCGCAGGACTTGGGATTCTCCTCGGCGCTTCTCTCACGAGTTACACGAAGGCCCGGGCCGAAAACTTGATTCCTTCTTGTTCCGTCGGTCTCTTTGAGCGAACGGAGCGGATCGTTTTGCTCCTGGCGGGGTCATTTTTCCCGCCGCTTCTTCCGTGGGTCCTTGGAATCCTTCTCGTGGGGACCCACGCCACCGCCCTCGAGCGCATCCTTTTTGTCCGCCGGTCCCTTTCCAAAACTGCAGGCGCCTGAAAAACGATTTTCTTCGCCGGCCTCCCCCGCTTTTTTTCGCCAAAACCCAGATTTTTTGTTGCGCTCCAAATTGAACTGCGCTATTAATACGCTATCTGAATGATTAAATTCCGGGGGAAACTTCTCATCATCGGCTGCGGTTCTGTCTCACAATGCGCCATTCCCCTCCTCCTCAAATTTTTCGACATGCCCGCCGAGAAGATCACCATCATGGATTTCGTTGACAACCGCCATCGGGTGAAAGAGGCGCTCGACCGGGGGGTGCGCTATGTCTTCAACCGGGTCACGAAGGAAAATTACGAAAAACTCCTTTCGGAGTATGCGGGGCCCGGCGATATGATCGTCGACCTCGCCTGGAACATCGGCTGCGTCGCGATCGTCAAGTGGTGCCGCGCCCACGAGGTGCTCTACGTCAATACCTCCGTGGAGGAGTGGGACCCCTACGGCGATGCCCAGAGGAATGACCCGACCCTTTACACGCTTTATACCCGGCACATGGAAATCCGTGAGACGATCGAGAAGTGGGGAGACAATCAAGGGGCCACGGCCATTGTCGACCACGGCGCCAATCCGGGGCTTGTCTCTCATTTCACAAAGCAGGCCCTGATGGAGATCGCCGAAAAAATCCTCACGGAGAAACCGAACGACCCCCGGCGGAAGGCGTTGGAAAAATTTCTCGGGGAGAAAAATTTCCCCAAGCTGGCCCAGCTTGCCGGTGTCAAGGTCATCCACATCAGCGAGCGGGACACGCAGATCACAGAGCGGCCCAAAGAGGTCAATGAGTTTGTGAACACCTGGAGCATCGAGGGATTCTTTGAAGAGGGCGTGGCGCCGGCCGAACTCGGCTGGGGGACCCACGAGCGTTACCTCCCCGAGAATGCCTACGAGCACCAGGTCGGCCCCCGAAATCAAATTTGTCTCCGAACGATTGGGATGAAAACCTGGGTGCGCTCGTGGGTGCCGTGCGGGGAAATCACCGGGATGGTGATTCGTCACGGCGAGGCCTTTTCGATCTCGGACCGGCTCACGGTGTGGGAGGATGGCGAAGCGGTCTACCGGCCCACGGTCCACTACGCCTATTGCCCCTGCGATGCCGCCATCAACTCACTCCACGAACTGGAAATGAGGCAATACCAGCTCCAAGAAAAACAGAGGATCATGAATGACGAGATCACGGACGGCCGGGACGAGCTCGGCATTCTCTTGATGGGACACGATTTCACCTCGTGGTGGACCGGGAGCCTCCTCAGTATCCACGACGCCCGAAGACACGTCCCGGGCCAGCAGGCCACGACGCTTCAGGTGGCGATCTCCCTCGTGGCGGCCGCCGTCTGGATGATTGAGAATCCGAGGCGGGGTTTTTGCCTGCCGGATGATATCGACTACGAGCCGATCCTAAAAACGAGCCTCCCTTACATCCGGCCTTATATTTCCCAGCCCGTTGATTGGACGCCCTTGAAAAACCTCAACACCAAATTTACCAAATTCGACATTCCCGCACCCAAGCCCGAAGATGTCTGGCAGTTCACCACGTTTCTCGTCGATCACTCGGAGAGGATCCGGGCGAATGCCATCCGCGCTCCTAAAAAAACCAAGGCCCTTCACGCCGAAACTCTTAAAGTCTAAGGTCGAGCTCCCCGGCGTCGAAAATCTCATCCGTGCGATGCTGAAGAAGCACCGCACGCCCCTGATGATTATCCGGAGAAACGTGCTCGAGCGCCAATACGAGCTCTTCCGGAAATGCCTCCCCGAGGTGACCCCTTTTTATGCCATCAAGGCCAATCCGCATCCTGACATTCTCCGGGCCTTCGTCGAAATGGGCGCGTGTTTCGATGTGGCAAGCGCCTGGGAGATGAAGCAGGTCTTGAGGCTTGGAGCGGCGCCGGGCCGGATTATTTTTGCCAACACGATTAAAAGTGTGGAGGACCTCATCTCGGCCCGAAAGTCACGGGTGCGCCTCATGACCTTCGATAGCGAGCCCGAGCTTTATAAAATTTCGGAGCATTATCCGAGCGCCCACGTCCTTTTGAGGATCAAGGTCAACAATTACGGCAGCACGGTGAATCTTTCGCTCAAATTCGGGGCGGACGCCGAAAATGCCTTCCCGCCTCTCCGTAAAGCCAAGTCCCTGGGACTTGTCCCCCTCGGAATCAGTTTCCACGTCGGCTCGCATGCCAAGAACGTGGAAAATTATCTTCAGGCCCTTGAGATCACCTCCGGAATTTTTAGTGAGGCTGAAGAAATAGTGATTCCGCTCAAGAGGGTCGATATCGGCGGCGGGTTCCCGATTCACCACTTTGAAGGGGAAATCGGAATCAATTTCGAGCGGATGACCTCGCAGATCCGGAAGCAGATTCACAGGCTCTTTGACGAGAAAACAGAGTTCATTGCCGAGCCGGGAAGGTTTTTGGTGGGGCCGGCCGGGGTGCTTGTGACGCAGGTGATTGGAAGGACCTTTCGAAACAATAAGAACTATTACTACCTA
>CAYJTI010000142.1:0-2739 GCA_964373135.1 uncultured bacterium
GCAATCAAAGCCCACGTCTCCTTGGGGTCCCAGCCCCAGAACCGGCCCCACGAATCGTTCGCCCAAACCCCGCCGAGAATTGTTCCTGCGGCCAGGAGAACCACCCCGATCTGAAGCGCCCGGTAGAGAAACTCTGAAAGGTCTCGCTCGCGTTCTTTCTTGCCTGCCCGAAAGGCGAAATTAAAAAGATTGACGTGAGCCAGTCCCCAGGCCAGCCCAAAGGCCCCGTAACTTAAGGTAATCGTGAGCACGTGGATGGCAAGCCAGAAATTGTTCCGCAAGACCGGAACGAGAGGAGAAAGCGACGGGTCGAGGACGGCTGGAAAACTTTCTCCAATCACGAGAAGAATCGCCGCCACGCCGGCCGCCGCCAGAAAGAGAACATCCCTCCGATAGAAGAGCTTCAGAATCGTGGCGAAGATCGCGGCGGCCAAGCCGACCCAGATGATGGACTCATACATATTGCTCACCGGCGGACGTCCGGCAATCAGCGAGCGAAGAATAAAGCCGAACGTATGCATCGAAAGGCCAGCGAGGAACATGCCAAAGGGAAGCCAGGCAGCCCATTTTCGAAGGAGAAGGTAAAAGAGGATGCACGCCACGTAAAGCATCCAAGCCCATTTAAACGGAAGAACCCGGTGATATAGAAGTTCCTGGTCAATTTTCTGCCAGTCAATCACGATGTCCCGTGAGGCGTAAAGGGACTCGAGCGAATCGCCGAATCGCCGTGCCGCTCCTTCAAGGTCTCCTCCTTCTCGAAGCGTTCGAAGGAGGTCTGAAACCGACTGCTGAAAGCCTGCGAGATGGGGCAGGGAATAATTTTTCTCAAGGAGGGCTCGTCCCCCAAGATTCGAAAATCCCTCCAGGGGAATCCAAGGCCGCCTCGGGTCTTCGGGATTGGGAATCAATCCGGGAAGCGCCCCTTGAGCAATCGCCTCAAAGATCCGGGCCCGGTCGTAAAGCTCAATCCTTTTCTTTTCAAGGGGCGTCAGGGGGTCCTTTTGCCGCTCTTTGGCGAGCGCCTCTTCCGTCTTCTGAAGAAATCCGGGATGAGAGAGGACAAGTTCGGGTGAGACCCTTCCCGCAATCACCATCAGCTGAAATTCTTTCTGGAGTTCAGGGTGTTTGACGGGGATAAAACTTTTCGTATGCCAAGCCTCGGGGTGCGCCACCCACTCCCAGACCACTCGCACCGGACTTTTTCCATCGACGCTGAATTTGCCGGTCGTCGTGAGGAGGATTTCCCGGGCAAAGCTCTCAAAGGGTTTCACCCGTCCGGCGTGCTGCACCGGGATTCGAGAAAGAATTCTATCGGCGTTCGACTCCGGGCTCCCAACGAAACCGGATACGAAAGCCGTTGAAAAAACGATGATGAAAATTGCGGCCGCCCTTTTCATACGGTCACCCCTGCCTTTTCCCGCCGGTTCGAAAATCTCCGGGTGTAAAACATAATGAGCGTGCCGAGGATAAGAATCATCGCGCCGGCATATTTCAAGGGAATCCCCGGGTCCTTCGCCACGGAGAAGACCGAGATCTCCGGCCCTCCCTGGGGCAGCTGATAACCCGACTGATAAATTTTGAATCCCCGATGTTTCAACGGCTGATTCATCTTAATTGTCTGGGCTTTCACGGTACCTGTAAAGTCATCTTTCAAGACCACGTCACTCTCGAAACTGGCGGGTTGGTTGGAGCCGGGATAGGTTTCAATGCGGAAATCTTTCAGTTCCAGCCGGAATCCGACCGGGAGGGTCCGAAGGCCATAAACGAGATGATAAGGCTTCCCCCCCAGCTGGACCTCCTCGTGGTCCCCTTGGCCGAGCCAGAGCGCCTTGCTGACCCCTTCGCTTCTTAATTCAATTTGAATCGCTGATTGATGTTCTTCCTTCTCGCTCGCACGGGGCTCTTCCCTGAAAATGATTTCCCGGCTTGCGTGGGGGTAATACTCCTCCGCCAGAAATTTAAAATCCATCCAGCCGGTTTCGTATTCCTTGTGGAGTTCAAGCTCCCCTTCGACAATTTTTTCTCCCTTCCTCACTTGATAACGGGGAAGCAAACCCTCCCCCTGCCACACAAAGCGGAGTTCGTTCTTGGCCTCGCCCCCTTTTCCGTCGTCTCCCCGAAGATAGAAAATCCTCACACCGGTCTGGCTCGGTTCCCGCCCATGAATGGTTTCAAAGTCGGGAAATTTCGAGAAGACCGTATGCCGCTCCTTGATTCCGTCTCCTTCGAGCAGAAGTTCACAGGCGGGGTTATTCCATTCCTCGGAGCGGTCGGCGAGTTCCCGCCCCTCCACCACGGCATCCCGAAGCACCCGTTCAATCGTCACCTGATACGGGGTTCCCTTGAGTGAGATTTTTTTCGGCAGCTTCTCAGGAATCGGAATTTGAATCGGGGCGCCAGCCCCCTTTTTCTCAAAACGAAATTCAAGGAGGTCTTCCTTTATCCGGCCGGAAGGCGTCAGAGGCGGCATCGGTTCTCGGGCAAACCGAAGGACGGCAGGCCCGAGATTGATTTCGCTCTCGTGAGGGCCGTCGAGAAGAAGCCAGTGGTTGGCAGTGAGAAAGGAGCTTTCCAGTTTCAAGCGCAGTGCCGGAGGCCCTTCGCTGGCCGCCTCGAATCGCTCTTGGCGGCTTGCCTTCAGATACGACTTAAGGAGATTTACTTCAAGACCGGGCGGTGCTCCGCCTCCTTCCGCCGAATCGGGCATGAGCCTCTTTTTCTCCTTCCCGAAGAAGGAGG
>CAYJTI010000142.1:2749-3734 GCA_964373135.1 uncultured bacterium
CCTTCGTGCGGGAGAAAAAGTTCGAGGAGGGGGGCGCTCAAAATCATCCGGCTTGAGGTCCCGCCTTCTTCAATCGCCATTTGGCCTTCGATTCCGGCCGCCTGGCTGACGAGGGAGCCGGCGAGAATCAAAAGAATTCCCGTATGCGTGACAACAAAACCGACATGTTTCTTTTTCCAGGGGAGCCGGTCAAGCGCTGAGGCCGTCACATTAAACGCCAGGAGGATGAGAAGGAGGCTTACGCCCGGATTCCGATAAACGAGGGCCTGGGCCGTTTCGGCGCCGTAAGCCGATTCGACGAAGGTCCCCACGGCGAAGACGAGCGCGAGAAGCAAAAGGAGGGTAATCGCAAGCGCAAGAGAGGCGAAGAAACGGAAGACGACGATAAGAAAAGATTTCATTGCTCCGAGCACCACAAAGACGGCCATCCTGAAAGCACTCTTCCAATCCCCCTAGGTGGAGTATAGACGAAATTCTCTCCGTGAAGAAGCGTGTGATTTTTAAAAGGCGGGTAAAGCCCAATCGTGTTATTTTCCTTGCCCGCCCTTTTACCCTTAAGTAACGACACGATCGGTCAGACGGTTTTCGAGAAATGCACGGAGGTTGTCCAGCGTCGTATCCAAGATCCGCTCAACGGCCTCCCGGGAATAGAAGGCCATGTGGGGCGTGTAGACCACGTTTTCTCGATGGAGGAGAACGTGGTTCTTGAGCGTCGTTTGAAGCCTCTTCCAGTGTTCCTCTCCTTCCGCACTTTGAAGGAGCCTTTTCTCCTCCAAGATGAATTCTTCCTCTTCGAGCACGTCCAGTCCTGCGCCGCTCAAAATCCCTTCGTCGAGGGCCTTGACGAGAGCCCCGGTATCGACCAGCCCTCCCCGGGCCGTATTAATCAGAATGGCCCCCCTTTTAATCAGCTGGATGGTCTTTTCATTAGGTGATTATCAATGATTTGACACCAGAATTAGACTGGTGTCATGAAACTCGAAAG
>CAYJTI010000143.1:0-3700 GCA_964373135.1 uncultured bacterium
GCTGGGCATAGGGACGCTCCACGTCCGGGCTCGTGACCAGATTCTCACCCTTCGGGTAAATGCGGCGGAAGGCCGCCAGATTGGAAGGGTCAAACTCGGCCGCTCGCCACTTACATTCAATCGCCACGGGACGCTTTCCCTGGCGGGCGAGGATGAAATCGACCTCGTGGCCGCGTTTGTCCCGCCAGTAGCGGATATTCCGGGCTTGGAATTGGGCTTGGATTTCATTCAAGACAAAATGTTCCCAGAGAAATCCCATATCCTGCTGGCGGAGTTCATTCCACCCCGAATGATAGCAGACAAAGCCGGTGTCAAAGGCATAGACTTTCGGCGCGGAGATAATTTCGGTCGGCCGACGAGAGCTGAAAGGGCGGACGATATGGGCGGCGAAAGTCGCTTCCAGGACGGCGAGATAGTTCGCAATCGTTCGCCGGCTCGCCTCACATTCGGCGGCGAATCTTGTCGCTTCAAAAATGGCACCGCTTTGCGCCATGATGAGTTCGGCAAATCTCTGGAAGGAATACCGGCGTTCCACGCGAAAGAGCTCCTGAATATCCTTGGCCCAGTAGGCATCCATCCATTCCTGGAAATCCTTTTCGGGAAGGACCTCAGTGAGAAAAAAAGGGGGAAGCCCTCCGTGCAGGAAGCGGTGTTTTAAATCCTCACGCTGAAAGTCACGGAGGTCCTGCCGGGTTAAGGGAGTGAGCCAGATTTCAAGCTTTCGGCCCGTGAGGGTATCCCTGAATTTCCGGGAGGCGCCGAGCGTCGAAGAACCGGTGGCTAGGATTTTAACCTCGGGGTAGTGGTCCGCCGCGATTTTCAAGAATTCGGCGGGCGAGCGAAGACGGTGGATTTCGTCAAGGACAACCCGTTTTCCCTTCAGGGGAGAAAGAAACTCTTCCGGGTCCGCCGTCATTCTCCGGATGCGTGGGAGCTCGCAATCAAAATATTCCACGCGGTCGAGTGTGCGGGAGAGAGAGGTTTTCCCCGTCCTCCTCACCCCAGAAAGCCAGATAAGGGAGCGCTTTTCCCACCCCTTCTCAATCTGGTTTTCCCAGAAGTGCCGATGATAGAGATGTTCCATTCGAGATGAATCGTATCATAAAGTGTCACTAAATGCAATGATAGTATCGTTTAGTACAACGCAGTGTTTGCACCCACCCCTCAAGAAGCCTATAATTTAAAAGGAATGGCCGAAACGACCCTAGCGGAAGTCTTAGCCGATCTCACAAAGGAGGGGGAGCTTTATGAGGCTCTCCCGGACGGGAAGATTCGTTGCTTTGCCTGCGGCCATCGTTGTCCAATTCCGGAAGGAAGAGCCGGAGTTTGCCGTGTTCGATTTAACAAAGGCGGCAAACTTTACGTTCCCACAGGCTACGTCGGCGCTCTTCAGGACGACCCCATCGAAAAAAAACCCTTCTTCCACGCCCTCCCCGGCGCCCGTGCCCTGAGCTTCGGCATGCTCGGCTGCGATTTCCATTGTGGTTACTGCCAAAATTGGGTCACGAGTCAGGCGCTGAGGGACCCGATTGCGGGGGCGCCGCCGACAAAGCTGGGGCCGAAGGAACTCGTGGAGCTTGCGGTCAAACAGGGCTGTCAGGTGTTGGCGAGCACTTACAATGAGCCTTTGATTACGAGTGAATGGGCGGTCGACATTTTCGAGGAGGCCAAAGCGGCGCGGCTTGTCACGGCTTACATTTCCAATGGAAATGGAACGCCCCAGGTCCTCGACTACGTCCGGCCGTGGGTCGACCTTTACAAAGTGGACCTCAAAGGTTTTGATGACAAACATTATCGTGAACTGGGCGGCGTCCTTGAAAATGTCCTTGAGACAATCCAGCATCTCTTCGAGCGGAAATTCTGGCTTGAGATTGTCACGCTCCTGATTCCGGGATTTAACGATGCCGACGATGAGATTGACCGCCTCACAAAATTTGTCGCCTCAGTCTCGCCCGACATTCCCTGGCACTGTACGGCCTTTCATAAGGATTACAAGATGACGGACCCTGAAAACACCTCGGCCGCCACTTTGGTGCGAGCCGCAGAGATTGGGCGAAAAAACGGCCTCCGTTACATCTATGCCGGCAATCTGCCCGGAATGGTGGGCGATTGGGAGAATACCTATTGCCCGCGCTGCCGCGCCCTTTTGATTGAGCGCTGCGGTTTCAACATCCTCCAGAATCGCCTCGACCCCAAAGGCGCCTGTCCCAAGTGCCAGACGCCGATTCCCGGTTTTTGGAGCGGCGGAGTTTTCAATCCACAAGGAGGTTAAACTGGATAAACAGGGGACAGGGTGTGCCAAATCAGAAAGATCTCGACTCTCTCTGATTTGCCTGTCCCCTGTTTTGCCTGTTTTGTGTAAGATAATCTTGTGAGAATTATCGCAGACTTCCATATCCATTCAAAATACAGCCGGGCCACGTCCCGGGAGATGGAGGTTGAAACCCTCGCCGTGTGGGCCGAGAAAAAGGGAATCAATCTCTTGGGCACCGGCGACTTTACCCACCCCCAGTATTTTGCCGAACTTCAGGGCGCACTCGCCCCTCTCGGAAACGGGCTTTTCAAATTGAGGAAGGGCTCCTCGCCCGTTCATTTCGTCCTGACGGTGGAGGTCAGCAACATTTTCAGCGTGAAGGGTGTGGTGAAGCGGATTCACACCGTCGTTCTTGCTCCCTCCTTTGAAGCCGCCCAAAAAATCAACACCCAGCTGTCACACCTTGGAAAACTCGGGAGCGACGGCCGCCCCATTTTTGGGTTTCACGTGAAGGAGATTGTGAAAATCGCTCTGGACGCCTCGCCCGATTGTCTTGTGATTCCGGCCCATGCCTGGACGCCGTGGTTTTCCGTTTTTGGCGCGAATTCAGGTTTCGACTCGATTGAAGAATGCTTCGAGGAGGAGGCGAAGAATATTTTTGCGATTGAGACCGGCCTCTCTTCTGACCCGGCGATGAACTGGTGGCTCTCGGCCCTCGACCGGATGACTCTGCTCTCGAATTCAGATTCCCATTCCCCCTCCCGAATCGGACGGGAGGTCAACGTTTTTGACGGTGAGATGGACTATTTTGAAATCGTGCGGGCGATTCGTGAGAAAAATCCGAAGAAGCTCCTTTACACCGTCGAATTCTTCCCGGCCGAGGGGAAGTATCACTTTGACGGCCATCGGGCGTGCGACTTAACCCTGGAGCCGAAGGAGAGTAAAAAAATCGGAAAGGTCTGCCCTCGCTGCGGAAAGAAGCTCACCATCGGCGTGCTGCATCGGGTGGATGAGCTGGCCGACCGGGCCGAAGGTTTTGTCCCAAAGGGGGCAATTCCTTTTAAGAATATGATTCCGCTCGATGAAATTATTGCCGAGGCGCTTGGGCAGAACGTGGGGACGAAGGCCGTCGACCAGGAATATGAGAAGATGATTAAACAGCTTGGTCCTGAACTTTCCATCCTCTTCGACAAATCAAAGGAAGAGCTTGCGCTTGCGGCGGCGCGAAAGGTGGTCGAAGGGATTGTGCGAGTCCGTGAAGGCCGAGTCGAAATTGAGCCGGGCGCGGACGGCGTCTACGGCAAGATTAAGATTTTCAAGGAGGACGAGCCGAAAGAACTCACCCCCTCTGTTTCCCGCCAGATGGAACTTTTTTGAGTAGAAACCTGAGTTCTGCAAATTTCCAGCATTTCCCTTCTCCCCCTTGGGGGAGAAGGGAAGGATGAG
>CAYJTI010000144.1:0-3692 GCA_964373135.1 uncultured bacterium
GTGAATTTACTCAAATGGTAACTCATGCCTCGTTCAACAAATTCGCGGCCGCTTCCCCCCTCCCCCTTACCCCCCCCCCCCTTTGGGGGCGAGGGGAGGGGGGAGAGGGGAGGGGGTTACTAATGCAGTGGCCGGCTCGCAATGACGGGAGAGCGGCGTGACGAGCTTTGCTTATTTGATTCCCGCCTTTCCCCTTGCGGCCTTTGCTTTTCTCATTTTCTTCGGAAAACGGCTCGGAGAAAAGAGCGCCGGGGCGGCCATTGGGGCGAGTGTGCTTTCGCTTCTCATGGCACTTCCTTTTGAAATCGGCGCCCTTCGTGGGGCTAGCTTTTCACACCAATTTGAGTGGCTCAAGCTTGGAAACTCTCCCCTCCTCTTTGGGTTTTTAATCGACCCCTTGAGTGCAATGATGCTTTTTGTCGTCACGGTCGTGGGGACGCTCATCATTATTTATTCGGTGGGCTACATGCACGGGGACCCCCGCTTCTCCCGGTTCTTCGCCTACCTTTCCCTCTTCATGTTTTCGATGCTCACCCTTGTTCTCGCCGACAACTTTGTCCTCCTTTATATCTCCTGGGAGCTCGTCGGTCTTTGCTCCTACTTCCTGATTGGGTTCTGGTTTGAAAAGGATTCGGCCGCCCGGGCGAGCAAAAAGGCCTTCATCACGACCAGAATCGGAGACGCCGGATTTTTCGTCGGGATTCTTCTCCTTTTTTTCACAACGGGAACGCTTGAGCTTCGAAATTTAAATCCGGAATTTCTCGGCGGCTTTGCCGCCTCGGCACCGCTCTTGACCGTTGCGGCGCTTCTCATCTTCTGCGGGGCCATTGGGAAATCGGCCCAATTTCCCCTCCATGTCTGGCTCCCGGACGCCATGGAAGGCCCGACGCCGGTGAGCGCTCTGATTCATGCGGCCACCATGGTGGCAGCCGGAGTCTACCTGGCCGCCCGCTCGTTCGGCCTCCTCACAACTTTTCCCGAAGCCTTGCCGGTCGTCGCCTCGATTGGAACCTTCACCGCCTTCATGGCCGGCTTCATTGCGCTCACGCAAACGGACATCAAACGAATTCTTGCCTATTCGACCATCTCCCAGCTCGGTTACATGATTGCGGCGCTCGGCCTCAAAGGTTACAGCGCCGGCACCTTCCATTTGATGACCCACGCCTTTTTCAAGGCCCTCCTCTTCCTGGGCGCAGGGAGCGTCATTCACGGAACGGGGACTCAGGACATTCGGGAGATGGGGGGGCTCTGGAAGAAAATGCCGCAGACGACCCTCACCTTTGTCATCGCCTCGCTTGCCATTGCGGGCGTCCCCCCGCTTTCGGGTTTCTGGAGTAAGGATGAAATTCTTGCGGCGGCCTTTGAGTCAGAAAATCCAATTTTCTTTTATCTCCTCACGGCGACGGCGGCGATGACCGCCTTTTACATGTTCCGGCTCGTCTTCTTGACCTTTTTTGGAAAAATGCGAAAGGAGCTCCACGTTCACGAATCGCCGGCCGTGATGACGATTCCGCTCTGGCTCCTGGCCCTGGGCTCGGCCGTCGTGGGATTCCCCGGCTCTCCCTGGATGGGCCACGCCTTTCAAAGCTTCATTGAGCCGCACGCCCACGAAATTGACCAGGCGATGAATCCCGTGGTCCTCAAAACTTCACTCGGCTGTGCGGGCGGCGGAATCTTGGCGGCCGGTCTCATCTACCTTCTTTTCCCACGGCTTGCGGGGTTCTTTGGGAAAATCTTCAGGCCGATTTATCTCGCCTCAAACCGAAAACTCTGGTTCGACGAACTTTATCAGGCGACCGTCATTCGGGCATGGTATGGAATGGGAAATGCCTTGAGCCGGTTCGACCTTTCCGTGATTGACGGGGCTGTCAACGGCACCGGCACCGGCACCCTTCGCTTGAGCGGCCTCAAAAATTGGATTGATATTCACATTGTGGACGGGGCCGTGAATGGGGTGGGGGCGGTCACAAGAGGCTTGTCGAGTCTCGTCCGCCGCCTTCAGACCGGCTTCGTGCAAAATTATATGTTTGTTCTTTTTGTGGGCGTCTTGTTAATTATCTTTTTCGAACTGAACCAATGAAAAAAACGTAAAAAACGGTACCGGTTCTGCCGAACCGGTTCTCCAAGGGACAGTTTCGCCACAAACGAAACTGTCCCCGCCAGAACCGGTACCCCCGAGGAGAACATGACCTCTCATCTTCTTTCCTGGATTGTTTTCTCACCGCTGGCGGCGGCCGTGTCAATTCTTTTCATTCCGAAATCGAAAAGCTCCTGGTGTAAATGGATAGCCACGGGAGTCACCGGGTTCGGCCTCTTCTTGGGCCTCCTCCTTCTCACGCAATACCGTCCTGCCAATTCCGGCATCCAGCTCATGGAAAATTACCTCTGGATTCCCCAAATCGGCGTCCGCTACCTCCTCGGGGTCGACGGGGTAAGTGTCCCGATGGTTCTCCTGACGCTCCTTCTCGCTTTTCTCGCCTGCATCGGCTCCTTTGGAATCCAGGAGAGGGAAAAGGAATATTACTTCCTTTATCTCCTGCTCGCCACGGGGATGCTCGGGACGTTTGTCTCACTCGACCTCTTCCTCTTCTACATCTTCTGGGAGGTGGTACTGGTCCCAATGTATTTCTTAATCGGAATCTGGGGCGGGCCCCGGAAAGAATATGCGGCGATTAAATTCTTCCTCTACACCCTGGCGGGAAGTCTCTTCATGCTCCTTGGAATTCTGGCCCTTTACTTTTATGGGACCCCGCACACCTTCAGCATGCTCGACCTGGCTCAGAGAACTTATCCGAGATTTTTCCAGCAAATCGTCTTCCTCGCCTTCTTCCTCGGCTTCGCCATCAAAGTCCCCATCTGGCCTTTCCACACCTGGCTTCCCGATGCCCACGTCGAGGCGCCGACTCCGATTAGCGTCCTCCTGGCCGGAATTCTTCTCAAGATGGGGGCCTACGGCTTTTTCCGGGTGAGCTACCCCATCCTCCCCGAAGGGGCCTACTGGTTCCGGCCCACGATGGGAATCTTGGCCGTCGTTGGAATCATTTACGGGGGCTTTGTCTCACTCGCCCAAAAGGATTTCAAAAAGATGATTGCCTACTCGAGCGTGAGCCACATGGGATTCGTTCTGCTCGGCCTTGCGGCTTACACGGTCGACGGCTTCAATGGCGCCCTCCTTCAAATGTTTAATCATGGAATGATCACAGGCGGCCTCTTTTTCCTGGTCGGCGTCCTTTACGACCGGGCCCACTCCCGAGACTTGAACGGCTTCGGCGGACTGGGCGCCCAGATGCCGGTCTACTCCGGCATTCTCATCTTTTTCTCACTCGCCTCGCTCGGCCTTCCGGGACTGAGCGGATTTGTAAGCGAATTCCTCTGCCTCCTGGGGACCTTCCCGATTTACCGGACGCTTACGTTTCTCGCCCGCATTGGAATCATTCTGGCGGCGTCCTAGCTCCTCTACATGATTCAGCGGGTCATCCTGGGACCTTTAAATCAAAAATGGGCCAAGCTCCCGGACATCAACCGGCGGGAAATCGTCACGCTGGCGCCTCTGATGGTTCCGATTCTTCTCATCGGCGTTTATCCTAAATTAATCTTGAATTACCTGACACCGACCTTGACGGCGCTTCTGGCAAAAATCGGAACGATGATTCCCTAAAGATGGACGCCGTCACGAGCCTCCCTTATTTTCT
>CAYJTI010000145.1:0-3689 GCA_964373135.1 uncultured bacterium
TGGAATTTTGATTGACTTTGAAATTTTGTTCCCTAAAATGCTGTCAGGTTTGACACTGATTTTGTTCTTTGAACGACAGGAAGGAAAAGGCCGGTTGAGTTTTAAAGAGAGAAGAGAAAAAAATTCTTCTTTGAGTCGATGGCTTTATATCAGACACCACGGGTGAGTGGACAAACGGACGAGGATAATTTCAGGGGAGCCTGAAATTATCCTATTTTTTTCTCTTTCGCCTCTTTAAAAGCAGCCAAGGTTAAAGCCGACACTTCGGAAGCGCGCCTTCCAACCCTTCGAAAAAAAAGGGACTAAAGTCTAAACGGATGAGGACGATTTATCCTCCGGAGGCACAACATATGGTAGCCCGGTTGAACCAAGACGCAAGATGTGGTAAGCTTTCGTTTGGAACCCCCTCAGTGTAAAGGAGAAACCCCGATGAGCCTAGAGACCCAGAAGAGCACTCCCCGAGAGATTGAGGCCGGAAGGGGTCTCGCCTTCCGCCGATTTTTCACGCGTCCGGGCACAAAGGCGCTGGATGAAATTTCGTATGAAAAGCGGACCTCAGTCATCACCAACCCCGACGGCAGCACGGTTTTCAAAATGGAAGATGTCGAGGTTCCGAAAGAGTGGTCTCAGCTCGCCACGGACATTATGGTCTCAAAATACTTTAGAAAGGCGGGGGTACCGAAGACGGGCCATGAAGCGAGCGCCGGACAAGTTGTCCATCGAATCGCTCACACCCTTCGCCGGGCCGGAGAGGAACTTGGCGGCTACTTCCGCTCCGAAGAAGAGGCGGAGACCTTCGAGCAAGAACTCGCTCATATGCTTATCACCCAAAAGTCAGCGTTTAACTCTCCGGTCTGGTTCAACTGCGGGCTCTCCCACGAATATGGAATCGAAGGGTCGGGAGGAAACTGGTATTGGGACCCCGAGAGCGGGGAGATTAAAGAGACGGCCGATTCCTATTCCCATCCCCAGTGTTCAGCCTGTTTCATCCAATCCGTAGAAGATGACTTGATGTCGATCTTCGAACTCGTGAAAAGCGAGGCCCGCCTCTTCAAATTCGGCTCGGGTACGGGGACCAACTTCTCAAAAATCCGGAGCAAATACGAAAAACTTTCAGGCGGCGGTACCTCCTCGGGGCTCATGTCCTTCCTTGAGGTCTTGGACAAAGGGGCTGGAGCCACCAAATCGGGCGGGACGACCCGCCGGGCGGCCAAGATGGTTTGCCTCGACATGGACCACCCGGAAATCGTGGATTTTATTAATTGGAAGGCGAAGGAAGAGAGGAAGGCCCGGGCCTTGATTGCCTCGGGCTATCCGGCCGATTTCAACGGTGAGGCTTATAAGACTGTCTCAGGCCAGAATTCAAACAATTCCGTGCGGATTACGGATGAATTCATGAAGGCCGTTTTGGACGATAAGGAATGGTCGACCCGCTTTCGGACGACAGGGGAAGTCCACCGGACCTACAAGGCGCGCGAACTCATGCGGATGATTGCCCAGGCGGCGTGGGAGTGCGCAGACCCCGGCGTTCAGCTTGACACCACCATCAATGATTGGCACACGTCGGCCGTGACCGGCCGGATTTATGCCTCCAATCCCTGTAGCGAATATATGTTCCTTGACGATTCGGCCTGCAACTTGGCTTCAATCAATGTGATGAAATTTGTCGACGAAAATGGAAAGTTTGACGTCGAAGGATTTCGCCACACGGTGCGGGTCTTCATCAAAGCGATGGAGATTATTGTCGACCTCGCCTCCTATCCGACAAAAAGGATTGCTCAGAATAGCCACGATTACCGGCCCCTCGGCCTGGGCTACGCCAACCTCGGCACGCTTTTTATGGTGAACGGAATTCCTTACGACAGCCCCGAAGCCCTTGCGATTGCGGGCGCCATCACGGCCATCCTGACGGGCCACGCCTATCGGACCTCAGCCGAGATGGCGGCGACGAAGGGTCCGTTTCCCGGTTTTGAAAAAAATCGCGAGCCGATGCTTCGGGTGATGGAGAAACATCGCCACGCCGCCTATCGAATCAGCCCGGAACATTGCCCGCCCGAGCTTTTCGAAGCGGCTTGTGAGGATTGGGATGAAGCCGTCGGTTGGGGGGAGCGGTTTGGCTATCGCAACGCGCAGGCCTCGGTCATTGCGCCGACCGGGACGATTGGGCTTCTCATGGATTGCGACACCACCGGGATTGAGCCTGATTTTGCGCTCGTGAAATTCAAGAAGCTGGCCGGCGGCGGCTATTTCAAGATTGTGAATCAATCGGTCCCTCAGGCCTTGAGGAAACTTGGTTATTCCGAGACCGAGATTCATGACATCGTCGAATACATTCAGGGGACGGCAAGGCTGAGGGGGGCCCCGTGGATTAATGACCTCACCCTTCGGCAGAAGGGATTCCGGGAGGAAGAGCTGCGGAAGGTGGAGGCGCTCCTTCCAGCTGTTTTCGATCTTCCCTATGCCTTCACGAAGTGGACCTTGGGCGAGGAGACACTCCGTCGGCTTGGGGTCAAGCCCGAGCAATACAACGATTTCAATTTCAATCTCCTTGAGGCGCTCGGTTTCACAAAGGCCGAGATCGAAGAGGCGGGCAACGTCCTTTGCGGGATGATGACCATCGAAGGCGCCCCCCACCTGAAGCCGGAGCATCTCCCCGTTTTCGACTGTGCCAATAAATGCGGGAATTTCGGCAAACGCTTTATCGAGCCGATGGCGCATGTCCGGATGATAGCGGCCGCCCAGCCTTTTATTTCGGGGGCGATTTCGAAGACGATGAACCTTCCGAACGAAGTCACGGTCGATGACATTGAAAAGCTCTACATCGAATCGTGGCGGCTTGGGCTCAAGGCGGTGGCACTCTACCGCGATGGCTCCAAGGCCTCCCAACCCTTGAATAGCACGGCCGGGGATTCTTCCGGGAAGAAACAGGATTCGCCGCCGGCCCTCCGCCGGAACCGGCTTCCCCGGAAGCGGTTCGGTTTCACGCAGGAGGCGCGCGTCGGGGGACAAAAGGTTTACCTCCGGACCGGAGAATATGACGACGGCACCTTGGGAGAGATTTTCATCGATATCCACAAAGAAGGGGCGGCCTTCCGCTCCATCATGAACTGCTTTGCGATTGCCGTCTCCCTCGGACTTCAGTACGGCGTGCCGCTTGAGGAGTTTGTCAACGTGTTCACGTTTACCCGTTTTGAGCCGCAGGGAACAGTCGACCACCCAAACGTGAAGCATGCGACCTCGATTATCGATTACCTTTTCCGAGTCCTCGGAATGGAGTATCTCGGCCGAGTCGACTTTGTCCAAGTCCCACCGGCTCCAGCTCCGTCCAAGGAGGGAGCAAAGGGAGCAGCGGCGAAGGCTCATGGAGACGGCAAAGGGAATGGAAAAGACGCCGCGGTTCTTCCTCCTCGCATTGCTGCGCGAGTGGACGAAGGAAAGGGAACGACTGACCCCTTGGATGAGCACCTTTCTCATATGATGGGGGACGCCCCCTTCTGCGACCATTGCGGGCATGTGACGGTCCGTTCCGGTTCTTGCTACAAGTGTTTGAACTGCGGTAATTCAATGGGGTGTTCCTAAGCATCCCAAGGAGGCCCCGATGGATAACTCTTTCTGGGGCCGAATCATTGCGGCGGCCCTGATTGTTCTCATTGACACCCTTGTCTTTGTCGTCCCGATCGGCTCCCTTC